>NZ_VPFK02000018.1:0-81671 GCF_008634075.2 Saccharibacillus sp. WB 17
GAAGAGCCGCGCGCGCCGCGAGCGCCGCCTGCCGCAGCGGACAACCGCCGCTGCGCGCCGGACGCGGCCGGGCGATCGCCCGGCGCCTGCGCCGGACGGCTGCCCGCGGAAGCGGAATCGCTTGCGCCGGCTGCCGGTTTGGCGCTGCGTTTGGGCGCCGCCGGCTTTTTGCCGGAGCCCCTGTTCTTTTTCTTTTCTTCTTTGGCCGTCAGCAGCTTGCGCTCTTTGCGGCTCGGTGTCGTCGACTTGTCTTTGTGTTCGCTCATTATATTTAACTCTCCATTATATTAAAATTGGATACCGCTCGTCTCGCCTGTCCAACGTCCGTCCGCATTGTTTCCGTGTTCACTATACCATTTTACAGCAGAAAAAGAACCTGTTTCCGCCGTCCTCGCGCCCGCTGACGCTCTTATTCGTATCGGCCCGCCGCAAACAGCAGAAACGCCAGCCGTTCCCATTCCACGTCCGCCCGGCGCGGAACCGAAGCTCCCGGCATCCGTCCGCTTTGCTCGTCCTGCTCGTGCACGCCGTCTTCCACCCAGGAAGCGATGCCGAGCAAATAATCTTTTAGCGTGACGTTGGCCCATTCCTCGCCGTTCTTTTCCAGATCTTTCGTCAGGCGATGCACGAATTCGATAAACCCGTCCCGCCCTTTCACGGCTGCCAATTCTTCGTAAATGTTCATTTCCGATCCTCCCTGTCCATTCCACTTTCCCTACTGTACCTTATCGGCCGCCGTCGGGGTATAGGGCGGATCAAAAAAGGTTTTGACAAAAATACGGCAGCCCCGGAAACAGGCAGAACGCACCAAAAAGCCCCTCCGCCATCGGGCGGGGGGCCTGCCGAATCTGCCGCAAAGCGCCAACCTTTCGCACCTTCAACGGAGCGATCGTCACGGAGCTTCGTCGACGTCCGGCCGATACTCCAGCAGGTCGCCGGGCTGGCAGTCGAGCGCGCTGCAGATCGCTTCGAGCGTCGACAGCCGGACCGCTTTGGCTTTGCCGTTTTTGAGTATCGACAGATTGGCCATCGTGATGCCGATCCGTTCGGACAGCTCGGTCACGCTCATCTTGCGCTTGGCCAGCATGACATCGATATTGATAATAATCGCCATAGGTTTCACCTCAGACCGTCCA
The DNA here is from genome assembly GCF_008634075.2 of Saccharibacillus sp. WB 17. Classification (NCBI taxonomy): domain Bacteria; kingdom Bacillati; phylum Bacillota; class Bacilli; order Caryophanales; family Paenibacillaceae; genus Saccharibacillus; species Saccharibacillus sp. WB 17. The sequence continues at coordinate 1,137 of NZ_VPFK02000018.1, forward strand.
TTCATTTTCTAGCTGGATAGCGATCGCTTCCTGAAGCAGCTGCTGCAGCACCGCCGCGAACACCGCGATTACGAGCGACGCGAAGACGATCACCATGCCGATGACGATGATGCCCGGCGCGTCGTCGCGCTCGGCCATCAGGTAGAACAGCGGCATGCCGAGCGCAAACAGCCCGCCGACGCCCATGCCGCTGTACTTGATCCGTTTGAGCGCCTGCACGGCCAGGTCGGAGAACGCGCGCTTGTGCTCGATATGGCCGAGCAGCCGGAACGACTCGACCAGCGCCCAATAGAACGGAATCGCCGTCGCGTACAGGTCGATCCAGACCCAGATCCGGATCGAAGGACTCTCCGGGTACAATTCCGCCGCAAAATGCCCGATCCCCGGCACCACGAATACGTAAATAGCCAGAATCGGCAGGCCGATCAGGATAACGGACGCCTTCAGAAAAAGAGTGATTCCTCGCTGCATAACCTTTCCCTCGCTTATCAGTTGGATTGGATTTGCTTTGAGTTTAACGTATTATTTATCGTTTTGCAATAAATAATTATCGAATTATACCCTTATCTGCATCTCGTATACCGATTCTTCCGTCAGGTCCGTCAGCGAAATATCGATCTGGATCAGGCAGCAGACGCCGCCCCGGATCTCCAGCCCGTGCTCCCGTATATAAGCGAGCAGGCGCCGCATTCCGTCCATGTATCCGTCAAAAGGATCGCCCGAATAACGGGTGCAGGCGTATCGGCCGGCGGCAAACTCGGGCAGCTTGCCTCTTGCGCGGCCGTGTTCGACCAGGGTGAAAATCACGTTCTCCCGCGCCACAACATTCCGGTCCGGCGGATCGGAGACGTGCTGCCGCTCCAGAAACACGCCGCTCCGATTGCTCGCCAGAAAAGGCAGGCTCTCGTTCAGCTGCTTCTCCATCCGGATGAATCCGTGCAGAATGTCTTCGGGGTCGAGCAGGTTCACCCGGCCGGGCAGCACCGTGTAGCGGCGCCGCGGCAGCTCGCGCACGATCACGTCGGCGTCCGCATAATCGGTCCGAAACGCCTGCAGCTGCGACAACCGGCTGTTCAGCGTGCGCGAGATGCGGCGCAGCTCCGCGGCCCGGGCGTCGATCCGGCTTACGGCGCGCTGGAGCAGCTCCACCGACTTCTCCACGTTGCGCCCTTCCATGAACTGCCGGATTTCTTCGATGGAAAAGCCGACGTGGCGCAGTTCCACCACCGTCCCGATCACTTCGCTCTGCATGACAGAATAGTAGCGATAGCCGTTGTCGGGATCGATCCGGGCGGGACGGAACAAGCCGATCTTGTCGTAATAACGCAGCGTATCGGCCGAAATGCCGCACAGCTTGGCCATTTCGCTGACGGTCAGTTTGCCTGCGTCGATCATGCTCACCTCCTTGGGGACTGCGGATGCAAAAGGATCGGGCCGGCCGAAAATTCGGCTTGACCTTGGAGTCGCTCCAACCTTTATCCTTTTGGTATACCTTACAAACGCCATGAAAATCAAGGAGGATTTCCCCATGTTCACCCAAGCCAAACGCTGGATCGTGCTCGCGATCGTCTCCAGCGCCCTATTTTTGATCGTGATCGATATGACGGTGCTGTACACGGCACTGCCCACGCTGACCCGCGAGCTGTCCGCCGACGCTTCCGGCAAGCTGTGGATCGTGAACGCCTATCCGCTCGTCATGGCCGGCCTGCTGCCTTCCATGGGCGTGCTCGGCGACCGCCTCGGCCACAAGCGGCTGTTCAACTTCGGCCTGGTCGTATTCGGCCTGGCGTCGCTGGCGGCGGCGTTCTCGCCGAGCGTGGCGATGCTGATCGCGGCCCGCGTGCTGCTGGCCGTCGGCGCCGCGATGATGATGCCCGCCACCTTGTCCATTATCCGCTTGACGTTCACCGACGCCAAAGAGCGCTCGCTCGCGATCGGCATCTGGGCGTCCGTCTCGTCGGGCGGCGCGGGTCTCGGCCCGCTCGTCGGCGGCTTCCTGCTGGAACATTTCTATTGGGGCTCGGTCTTTCTGATCAACGTCCCGATCGTGGCACTGGCGCTGGTCGCTTCGATCCGGATCGTGCCGCGCGGCGCCTCTTCGGCGGGCAAAAAGTGGGACTTCGCGTCGTCGCTGCTCGTCATGGCCGGCTTGGTCGGTGTCCTGTACGGAGTCAAGGAATTCGCCCGGGCGGACGGTTCGGCGACGATCGCGGCACTCGCCGCGATCGTCGGCGCCTTGTCCCTGATCGGATTCGTCCGCCGGCAGCGGCGCAGCCCCGATCCGCTGATCGACTTCGCACTGTTCCGCAATATCCGCTTTACCGCCGGGGCGGTGACCGCCCTGATGGCCTCGTTCTCGCTGATCGGCCTCGAATACCTGCTGACGCAGCGTCTGCAGCTCGTGCTCGGGCTGTCGCCGCTGCAGGCGGGGCTGTTCATTCTGCCGCTGCCGATCGCCGCCTTTTTCGCCGGCACGCTGCTCGGCGGCGTGCTGCACCGGCTGAACATCGTCAAAGTTCTGCTGCTCTCGCTGCTGACGGCGGGCATCGGCACCGGCGCTTTCCTGTTCGGCTACGAGTCGTCGCCGATCGTGCAGATCGCGTGCATGATCGTGATCGGAGCGGGCCTCGGCGCGGCCATGTCGTCGGCGTCCAGCGCGATCATGAACCAGGCGCCGGCGGAACAGGCCGGCATGGCCGCTTCCGTCGAGGAAGTCTCGTTCGAGCTGGGCGGAGCGGTCGGCATCGCGGTGCTGGGCAGCCTGGCGTCCAGCGTGTACACCGGCACGCTTGCGCTGCCGGACAGCCTGCGCGGCCTGGCCGGCGCTTCCGACAGCCTCGACGGAGCGCTGGCCGCCGCGGAGAGCCTGCCGGCCGAAGCTTCGGCGCTGCTCAGAACGCTGGCGATGCAGGCGTTCGATCAGTCGTTCTCGGCCGTGCTGGCTGTCGGCGCCGGCCTGCTGCTGCTGACTTCGCTGATTCTGGCCGCGATGCGGCATCGGGCAGGCAAAGCGGCATAAGCGGTATGAAGGGTCTGACCCGCCCGAACCGCGAGGCGTGCCCGGCCGGCAGTAACCCATGCCGAAAAACCTCTTCGAATCGGCGGCGAAGCCTGTGCGGGCTCCGCTGCCGTTCGAAGAGGTTTTTTTCGCGCCGCCGCAGCGTTCGATCGTGCTGCCGGGACTCAGTAGGCGGTCCAGCCCGCGTCCGCCGTCAGCGTAACGCCGTTGACGAAGCTCGAATCGTCGGAGCCGAGGAACAGCGCCACTTTGGCGATTTCGTCCGCTTCGCCGATCCGCGGATTGAGACCCATGCCGATCATGGCGCGTTCCATGCCGAATTCGTTCGGCTGGCCCATCGTGGCCGAGATGTTCGTCGCCACGCCGCCCGGGGCGATCGCGTTGCAGCGGATGCCTTTGACCGCGTATTGGAAGCCGACGTTTTTGGTCAGGCCGACGACCGCGTGCTTGGACGCCGTATAGGCCGCGCCCGCGCGCGAACCGTTCAATCCGCCCGCCGAAGCGACGTTGACGATCACGCCCTGTCCTTTTTCCAGGAAGATCGGCAGCGCTTTGCGGATCGCCCGCATCGGCCCTGTCGTATTGATCGCGAAGACGCGCTCCCACAGCTCGTCGGTCAGGTCGCCCGCCGGTGTGAAGCCGTCCATGATGCCCGCGTTGTTGACGAGAATGTCGAGCGTGCCGTATTTTTCCACCGTAAGGTCGACCAGCTGGCCGATATCGTCTTCGGAAGTGACGTTCGTCCGGATCGCAAACGCTTCGCCGCCCGCATCCCTGATCTCCTGCGCGACCGTCTCCGCCGCTTCGAGATTGATATCCGAGACCGTCACGTTGGCGCCTTCCGCCGCATACAGGATCGCGATGCTGCGTCCCATGCCCGATGCCGCGCCCGTTACGATTGCCGTTTTGCCCTGAAGTTTCATCGTGTCGCCTCCTGTTTTGCCGTTCGAGTGTCGTTCGTAAACAAATGTTCATTAACTGTCTTCGACTTTAGTATAATCAATCATAGACAGCGCCCACAATCGGTAAAAGAAAGCGCTTTTGTGCATTAGTGGACACTCCGGCAAGCAAATGTTCATTAGGCGCTTGGGCAAACATCGGCGGCGCAGCCAAGGAGGAACGACGATGACAAACCGTTTCACGGATTCCGCGCACCGCGAGCCTGTCTCGCAGACCGACCGCCGGGTCCGCAAGTCCAAGCAGGCGCTCAAAGAGACGCTGATCGCCTTGATGCGCGAACGCGCGTTCAAAGAAATCTCGATCACCGACCTGGTGCGCGGCGCCGACCTCAACCGGGGCACTTTTTACAAACATTACCGCGATACAGAACAGCTCCTCGCCGAAACGGTCGAAGACGCCATGATCGACCTGATCGCTTCGTTCCGGGAACCGTATCTGCGAGCCGATCCTTTCGTGCTCAAAGAACTGACCGCGCCGGGCATCAAAATTTTCGAACACGTGCATCGGCATGCCGCCTTCTATACGCTGATCGTCGAGTCGCAGGCGCTGCCCGGCTTGGCGGACCGCATCTGCGGCGTCATCAAGGAACTCAGCCTGCACGATCTGGAAGCGAGCGACGACAACCCCCGGATCGACCGCGAGCTGTACGCCGGCTATCAGGCCTACGCGATCTGGGGCATGATTCTCGAATGGATCAAAGGCAGCTACGCCCACTCACCGGACTATATGGCCGGGCAGCTGCTGGAGTACATCCGCAGCCGGCCGGCCGAGGTCGTGTACCGGACCGGCGGGCTGAAAAGCGGCGGCGAGGACGGGTAGGGCTTGTTGATGGGGTAGGTTTGTGGAGCGAATCAAGCGGGATACAACTAGTGCGCATACGGCAAAAAACCCGCGGACGTTCCGGCAGACCGGAAGTACGGGGGTTTTGGCGCGCGGCCGGAAAAAGCGTTTGGACATGGGCGTGACGGGACTCGCCAAGCTTCCCTACACCCGATTACCGTTACGTTAACCGCTTCTAGCTGCTTTTTTGCCGGCGCCGGCTCTTCATTCTTGTCTCGGACGGCACGTACGGCGATGCGGTCTCGTCCATGCGCGTCATCCAGACGTATACGAGCAGGCCCAGAATCGGGATCAGCCCGAGCAGCGCCATCGCCTGCGGCAGCGAACGGCGGCGAGAACCGGTATAGATCGCGTAGACGGACAGCAGCGTGAGCAGACCGAAATCGAGCGTCATCACGTTCACGAAATGCGACGTGCGGAACGCTTCCGCATAGACGCCGAAGTCGCCCGCGAGCAGGCCCCATACCATGACGCCAAGCGTAAGCACGAACAAGACGGCGTGCGTGGTCTGCGATTCCGCGGTGCGGCGCAGCTTTTCGGACAAGCGCAGATCGTGCGAACCGGCGTGCGTCGCCGAAGTGAGGATGTAATACGGCAGCAGCGCGAACGCGCCGAGCGCAAACGACACCAGCACGAACGGCCAGGCCGGTACTTTGCGATCGTCATGGCGCAGCAGCATGCAGGCGAACGTCAACGGGTACAGGCCGAGCAGCGTAAACATGGCCAGCAGCGAAGGTTCGTCGGGCCGCAGCGTGAGCAGCGTACGCAGCCACGGATCTTCCCCGCCGCCCGCTCCGGGCGCGAAGAACAGCGCGTAAGTGATGAAGGCCAGCCAGACGACGAGCAGCAGCACTCGGGACACGGTGGTCATGGCGGTCACACCTTTCTATAGGAAATGGGCGCACGGTCATTCGTTCGGGAGAGCAGGATCGTTTATTCGGAAAAAAATTCGTTTTGCGGAAAAAGGTTCTTTTGGGCGGCGGTTCTACTCATCATTACCCGTATCCGCTCACCTTGGCAAGCAAGAATGTGTAAAAAGATGGCAGGCCCGCGGAAAAATCCGGCAGGCGGCATCAGAAAAGCACCCGCGCAGAGGAGGGAGGCGCGGGTGCTTCTCGTCGTGCACGAAACCGTGAATCGGGGGGAGGTTTCGATGAGGGAACAGCGACGCCGCTCAAATAGACGCCGCGAGGTTGCAACACGATTACTATAACACCACGATCTGAACATTTTCTGTACAAGCCCCCACTTTTGGGTGCATCACAGCTGTGCGGATCAAAAGTGGCGGCCGCGCCAAGCGAATCTTTGATCTATTTAATTCGCGGCTTCGTCCGCGGTTCTGAATCTCTCAAATGCACCATGATCTTTGAATCTCTCCCACAACGTGCCCCCAAACCGTTCAAAAGCACGGCCCAGCCCGTGCCCCCAACGCCCCGCGCCCAGCGACCCTTCATCTTTTATTTTTTAAGATTCTAATCTGTTTATCTCTATCTTTATCTTTATCTCTATCTTTATCTTTATCTTTATCTTTATCTTTATCTTTATCTCTTCATACTTATCCCCGATCTCGCCCCCAATTAAATGCCTAAACCCATCTATTCCCCCGCCTCACCCGCACCCCTTCCAATTAACTGCCCAAACGCACCTATTTCGCCCGAAAACAACAAATCAATCCCCTTTCCCACGAATTAGATGTATTCCTGCACTTATTCCCGAAAAACAGGTCTTTTCGCCCGAATTAGCTGTATTTTCGCATCTATTTCCGCCAAGCCCCACTTTATATGCTCCAAATGCACTCCACTTCGGCCCTGATTCCACTCCAAATCCGCTTCTAATTCGGCTCATCGTCTGCTCTACAACGACTCTACGACCCTGCGTCCGCTATAAATCCGCTTTACTTCGATTTCACATACGCTCTACGCCGGCTCTACACCCGCTCCGCGCAGTCTCCCCCGCCCTGCCTCCTCTCGCCTCACCGCAAAACCGGCAAACGAACAAAAAAGAGACCGGGCCGCAGCCCGATCTCTTAAACCCTTTCTCTTTCGGCGTTTTCCACGCTTCTCACGCTTCTCACGCTTCTCACGCTTCTCACGCTTCTCAAAGCATTTACCGCCTTCTACTGCTTTCTAACGCTTTTCTACCGCTTCATCGAAGCCGCGAGGATCGCGTCATGTGCCCAGTGGGCGCTTGCCACGTCGGTCCATTCGCCGGCGCCCGGCTGCGTCGTCGACGCGTCCAGACCGATCAGGCGGTTGATCATCGTCACCGCTTCGGCGCGCGTGATCGCCTGCTCCGGCTTGAAGCTGCCGTCCGCATAGCCCGTAATCACGCCTGCCGCTTGCAGCTGCGCGGCCGCTTCGGTCGCCCAGTGGCCGGCCGCCAGATCGCGGAAGCCCGCCGCCGAAGCCGACGTGTTCAGTCCGCTTTGCGGCAGCAGCTTCGCCAGTGCCGCAGCCAGTTCGGCGCGGGTGATCGACGCGTTCGGCTTGAACGTGCCGTCGCTGTAGCCCGTCATGATGCCCGAANTGCGGCAGGTCCCGCAACGGTCGACGCCCAGCTTCCGTTCTTCACGTCGCTGAACGCGGCCGTGCCGGTCGTCATGCCCGTGATGCGGCCGACGATCGCGGCCAGTTCGGCGCGGGTAATGTCCTGCTCCGGCTTGAAGCTGCCGTCTTGGTAACCCAGGATGTACGGCGCCGCGTTCAGCGTGCCGCCCCAGCTGCTGACGTTCACGATCGTGAACGTGCTGAAGCGGTTGACCGTCAGTTCAAGACCCGGCTTGCCGTCTTCGCCCGTTACGACTTTGCCCGGCACCAACTGCTTCGTGCCGTCGCTGTGCTCGATGTAGACGCCCAGCTTTCTTTGCTGCGCCGCAGTGAACGCGCTGCCCGCCGGAAGCGGCAGCGTCAGCGTTACCGGACGGCTTTGCAGATTGGTCTCGATCGTCATCGGACGACCCAGGACCGTAATATTACCGCCGTTCGCTGTCGCGACGATTTCCGGAGTCGCCAGCGCGCGCGCTTGAATCTCGGCGCTCGTCGACGTGCTTTTCACCGGAATGAGGCGGAAGTACAGATCGTCGGTCAGGTTCGTCAACGACGAAGCCGGCACGGTGATGCGTACGTTCGGATTGAGAATGACCAGCTCGACGCCTTCGGCTGTCAACACTTTGGAAGCCGCGTTCGGGACCGTCAGATCCCACTGCGACACTTCGTCATTCGTGTCCGGCAGCACGATCGCCGCCGTTTTGGAGCCGGACGTTTTGAGCAGGTTGATGATCTCGCCCGCTTTGGCCGGCGTCAGCTGCAGCGCGTCCTTGGTCGTGCCGTCCGCACCTTTGGTGCGGGTGATCGCGAGCGTCGACACGACGGACCCGTTGGTCGTCTTGTCGTTCTGCACGTTGACGTTGATCGTCGTCGTGTTCGACGGCGTCGGCGTCGGTGCCGTCACGACCGGCGTCGACGGTTCGCCGCTGCCTGTCGACGGGGTCGACGGAATCGTCGGTACGGTCGGCGTAGTCGGTTCCGTGACCGGCGGAGTGGTCGGTTCTTCTTTGACCGTTCCCAGGATCGGATACCCGCTAACCGGGTCCATCATCCAAATCTTTTCAAAATCCCAGTCGATAAAGTTAGCCCGTTCTTTCATTTGCGTATCTTCCAAAGGCTTGGCCTGAATCAAATCGTTGGCTTTGCCCGTGTTGGACTTGGTGTTCCAGTAGTTCGACACGGATGGAATCGCTTCGTTCGAACCGCCGAAAGCGAAAGTTTCCATCCAGCTTGTATCGCCGATCGTTCCGTCCAGTTCGACGGACGTATAGTTGTTTTCGAAAATGGAGAACGCATTCGTGCTTCCTTCGAATCCGAAAGCTTCTACCGTACCGACAAAACCGCCGAACCGATCTCTATCGGTGTTGGCCGCCGTGAACGTATTCGTGTTCATTCGCGTGTAGATCAGCGGGGACACTTTTCCCCAGACGTAGTTGTTTTGAACTTTCGAAGCTCCGTATTCCGAATCGAATGCCGCTCTGCCGATCAGGCCGCCGACTTTGCCGCTGCCGCTGACCGATCCGTCGAAGAAACTTTGACGGATTGTCGTGTTTTGCAAGTCTCCGACCAGTCCGCCGACCGAGCCGCTGCCCTGGATCGTGCCTGAGGCCGATACTTTGGAAATGTTCGAATAGTAGGCTGTTCCGGACAAACCGCCCGTATTTTCGTAGTTTACGATGTCCAATGCAGTCAGGCGCAAGTTCTCGACCTTCGCTTTATACAGATAGGAGAACAGGCCGCCCGCTTCTTCGCGGACCGTCAAGCCTTCGATCGAGTGGCCGCCGCCGTCGAACTGACCGGTGAAGCCTTCCTTGCCGCCGATCGGTCTCCAATAGACGCTTTCTTTCGTTTCGGTCAGGTAAGCGTCCAGAGCGGCTTTGGAAATATCCGTCGTCAGCTTGTAATTGAGCGTCTTGTCGTCGCGCATATGATCAAGATCGGCCGCGCTTTTGACCAGATTCCAGACGACTCCTTCGATTTGCTGCTGCTCGTACGTATATTTCGTTTCTCCGACCGGAGTCACGATCTCGGATACGGCAAAAGCGGAAGTGCTTCGGATGCCTTTGGCTTTTACCGCGAACACGTACGGTTGATCGTTGTTCAGGCCTGTCGCCGTAAAGCTCGCGGCACCCGGCTGACCGCTGAACGAAGTTTGGCCGGCAAATTCCCATTGGCTCGGATCGGAAGGCGCGTTCGGTCCCGCATACCGATAAACTTCATAGTACAGCGTGTCGGGTACCTCGCTCCAGGACAAGTTGACCGCTCCGTTCGCGGCTTGTCCGGTTACGAGCGCAGGAGCTGCCTGCGGAGTCGCGATTTGCAGCACGCGATGGTTGCCGGTATCGGAAATATATACCGTTCCATCGCTAGCGACCGCTACGCCTTCAGGAGCGTTAAGAGCCGTCTCCAGCGGATAGCCGCCTTCCGCTCCCATGCCCGCTTCGCCGCTGGCCAAGCCGGCTACGCGATCCAGATGGTACGATTCGTCCGCGTCCAGGCGAACCACCCGATTGTTGCCGGTATCGGCTACGTAGATGTCTCCGTTCTGCGCCACGCTGAGCGCCGTCGGATCTTTCAGGCCGTTTACGGGCAGCGTCTCCACTTCGCCGTCGGTGCTATCTACGGCGTAGATTTTCCCAATGCCATCGAGGATATAATAGTCTTTGTTCCACATGGCGATGTCTTCGATCGGAAGATCGACAGACAGACCTTTTGCGCTCAAATAAGTCGCTTCGGTAACCGTCGGAGGCGTATTGCCCGTGCTCGAAGGCGTGATCCGATAGCCGGAAGCCATATTGTCCCATTCGTCCAACGCGTAGACGTTGCCGATGGCGTCCGCTGCCAGCCCTGCCGGATTGCGCACTTGATCGGAACTCAATGCCTGCGTGATCTGGTATTCGACCGTTCCCGAAGCATCGGGCGAAGACGGCTGGCCATTTGCAATTGCAAATACGGTAGGGTAAGGGTCACCGGTGGAAGAACCCGTGAAATAAATCAGGTTGTTGCCGAGGCTGCTGCTGCTGTTCGATCCTTTGGACACGGCAATGTTTTGAAGACTCACGTTCTGATCGCCGTTCTTGAGCCGGATCGGGGTATAGTCCTTGCCGCTCATAGTCGGATAGATCGCAAGACCGTTACCGATCGCCATCCAGGCTTCCTGATCTCCCGTATTGTTGAACAACAGCATATGAAGTCCCGACGCGCCCTGCATCTCGATCAGATCGATGTCCTTGGGAGCGTTCAACTGCGACAAAGCGGCTTTGCTCGCTCTCGTATGACCCGGCGTACCGGTTCCCGCCACGACCTGAATGACTTTTTCCGCGCCCGCATGCGCTTTTTGAACGCCGAAAGCCGGAAGAGCCCCTCCGCCGACCAATACGCCTGCCAACGTCGCAAGCACGCTTTTTTTCAGCCAACCGTTCCCCCTGCTAGCCGTCACCTTTTTTCTGCTCATTGTCTGTTTCGTCCCCTCTATAGGCAAATGCAGAGCCGAAGCTCATGGACACACTTCACGCTCACTATAACAACCGATTCTGAACATTTTCTGAACAAGAACCATTTTTTAGCTCATTTAATCTCTACGTGTAAAAAAAGTTCATGCTCGGCAGCGGTTAAGCTTGGCTTCCAGACCTGCACCCGCTTGAGTCTCAGCTGCGGATCGCCAATAGAAAAAGGCAGAGACCTTTGTCGCTCCCTCAGGGCGGCAAAGGTCTCTGCCTTGCGTGAAGAACGGCGATAAACCGTTTTTCCGCGTTCTTCGCATAGGAGTATGCTTGGCGGTCTGCATGTGATGCAGTCCGCACGCTTGAGCGATCCCGCTTACGTCCGACTCCGCGATTACCGTTTCATCGAAGCCGCGAGGATCGCGTCGTGCGCCCAATAGGCGCTTGCCACATCGGTCCACTCGCCGGCGCCCGGCTGCGTCGTCGACGCGTCCAGACCGATCAGGCGGTTGATCATCGTCACCGCCTCGGCGCGCGTGATCGCTTGCTCCGGCTTGAAGCTGCCGTCCGCATAGCCTGTAATGACGCCGGCCGCTTGCAGCTGCGCGGCTGCTTCGGTCACCCAGTGACCGGCCGCCAGATCGCGGAAGCCCGTCGCCGAAGCCGACGTGTTCAGTCCGCTTTGCGGCAGCAGCTTCGCCAGTGCCGCAGCCAGTTCGGCGCGGGTGATCGACGCGTTCGGCTTGAACGTGCCGTCGCTGTAGCCCGTCATGATGCCCGAANNNNCGCGGCAGGTCCCGCAACGGTCGACGCCCAGCTTCCGTTCTTCACGTCGCTGAACGCGGCCGTGCCGGTCGTTACGCCGGTGATGCGGCCGACGATCGCGGCCAGTTCGGCGCGGGTGATATCCTGCTCCGGCTTGAAGCTGCCGTTCTGGTAGCCCAAGATGTACGGCGCCGCGTTCAGCGTGCCGCCCCAGCTGCTGACGTTCACGATCGTGAACGTGCTGAAGTGGTTGACCGTCAGCTCAAGGCCCGGCTTGCCGTCTTCGCCCGTTACGACTTTGCCCGGCACCAACTGCTTCGTGCCGTCGCTGTGCTCGATGTAGACGCCCAGCTTTCTTTGCTGCGCCGCGGTGAACGTGCTGCCCGCCGGAAGCGGCAGCGTCAGCGTTACCGGACGGCTTTGCAGATTGGTCTCGATCGTCATCGGACGACCCAGCACCGTAATATTACCGCCGTTCGCTGTCGCGACGATTTCCGGATTGGCCAGCGCACGCGCTTGAATCTCGGCGCTCGTCGACGTGCTTTTCACCGGAATGAGGCGGAAGTACAGATCGTCCGTCAGGTTCGTCAACGACGAAGCCGGTACGGTGATGCGTACGTTCGGGTTGAGAATGACCAGCTCGACGCCTTCGGCTGTCAACACTTTGGAAGCCGCGTTCGGTACCGTCAGATCCCACTGCGATACTTCGTCATTCGTGTCCGGCAGCACGATCGCCGCCGTTTTGGAACCGGACGTTTTGAGCAGGTTGATGATCTCGGCCGCTTTGGCCGGCGTCAGCTGCAGCGCATCTTTGGTCGTGCCATCCGTGCCTTTGGTGCGGGTGATCGCAAGCGTCGACACGACGGACCCGTTGGTCGTCTTGTCGTTCTGTACGTTGACGTTGATCGTCGTCGTGTTCGACGGCGTCGGTGCCGTCACGACCGGCGTCGACGGTTCGCTGCCGCCTGTCGACGGAATCGTCGGTACGGTCGGTGTAGTCGGTTCCGTGACCGGCGGGTTGGTCGGATTTGGTTCCACCGGATTCGTAGGATCGGTCGGATTCGTAGGGTTCGTCGGATCGGTCGGCGTGGTCGGCTGGCCGTTCGTCAAAGCTCGCAAAACCGGATATCCGCTAACCGGGTCCATGATCCAAATCTTGTCGAAGTCCCAATTCGCGAAGTTGGTCATTACTTTCATCTCGTCGTCATTCAATGCCGCGGCTTTTATGACCGGTGACAAGGCTCCGGCGTTCGCTTTGGTGTTCCAATAGTTCGACTCGGACGGCAGCGGCTCTTGGCCGATGTCCGCTCCTCCGAAGCCCCAAAGCGCGGAAGTTTCGCCCAGTCCTTCAGGCGTGGAGGCTTCGATCGAAGCGTAGTTGTTTTTGAAAATCATCGCATCTCCGCTCGGTACGTCGGAAGATACTTTCCCCACGAATCCGGCAAAGTGTTCCCATTCGGTCGTCTGGATCGACACTTCGTTCGCAGACGTTACGGAAAGATTCGTTTGTGCGATCGAACCCCATGCGTAATTGTCCTGAACCGTGTGGACTCCGTTGGTCGCATTGAATTCGGCCGTCCCGATCAAGCCCCCGATATGCCGAATGCCGCGAACGGAACCTTTGAAGAAACTCTGGCGAACGTCGCTGTCTCCCAGAAAGCCGATGAGGCCGCCAACGTTCGAACTGCCTTTGATGCTGCCTTCCACGGATACCCTCGCGATTTCCGATCGATACGCGCTTGCCGCGAGACCGCCCGTTCTTTGGAACGACTCGATGGTCAGGTTCGTCAGGTTCAAATAGCCGATTTGGGCTTGATCCAGCGCGCCGAACAATCCGCCGCTCCGGTTCGTGATCGACAATCCGTCTATCGCATGGCTGCCGCCGTCGAACCGCCCCGTGAACATTTCTTTGCTGGTGCCGATCGGCCTCCAATTCGTATCGCCGTTTTTCCCGATCAGGTACTCGTCCAGATCGGTATCGGACAAGTCTCTGACAAGCTTGTAATTAAGGCCGAGATTGTCGCGCATATGGTCCAGATCGGCTGCGCTTTGCACGAGATTCCACGTCTGTCCGTTGACGATCTCCTGCTCATAGACGTACGGTACGCTTTGCGGCGTTACCGCGTTCGACGGAGAAGAGAACACGGAATACAGCTGTGCCCCTTTGGCTTTGACCGCGAAAACGTAAGGTTGTCCGTTGGCCAGCCCGGTAATCTTGGCAGACGTCTGGGGCGAAATCGCTTGTCCCGCATACTGCCAGTCCGCTTCGCTGCTCGGAGCCGCTTCGCCCGCATGCTTGTACACGTCGTACGATGCGGCGTCGGCTGCCGCGTTCCATGATACTTCAGCCGAAGAATCTCCCGCTTGGGCCGTCACCGAGACGGGGGCGTCCTGCGGCAGTCCCGTTTTCAAAATGCGGTGGTTCCCGCTATCGGAAACGTAGAGCGTGCCATCCACTGCAACCGCAATGCCCTTCGGCGAGTTCAACGCGGTAGCCAAAGGAGCCTGCCCGAGAGCTCCCATTCCGCGAACGCCCGTACCCGCTACCGCTTTCCACGCTTTCAACGAATTGTTTAAGGTCGTAAGCCGGGCAGCCACATTGGCGAATTCGTACGCTGCATGCAGATTGTATTGCGGGTCCAAAGCCACTTCAAAGCCGGTGAGCGCTGGCCCTTCGAATCCGCCGCCTCCGCCAAAGTCTGAAGCTTGGCCTGCCTCGTTATAGGCTTTGGCAAAGGAGCCTCCGCCTTCTTGCGCCGCAAAGATCCCGTATTTCCAACGAATTTGGCTGGAGATCTGAATAGCCATCAAGCTATTGTATTCGACATCGGGTCTTTTGACCGGAACGTCGCTAAACTGCTCTCCCGTCGAAATAATGAACCCGCCTATATTCTGGTAGTCTGCCGTGTACACATCTCCGGTTACGGAAGACACATCCAGACCTTTCGGTTCCGCGAAGTCCGGATCGTTGCCCGGAATCAGCGTCTTGACTTCCAAAGGCACGCTATTCTCCGTAATACCGCTGCTGAAATCAAGCGCGAATACTTTTGGAGAAGAAGAAGGATTCGCGGGCGAACCCGTAAAATAAATAACTTTTTTTCGGGAGTCGTACGCGATATCCCGGGCGGCCAAAATATGGCCGGCGTTGTCTTTGAGCTGGAAAGTCAAATAATCGCGCCCGTTGACACCGTTCGTCATGCCCGCCGAGTTGATCAACCAGATTTTTTTGTTGCCCGGATCGTTGGCGACAAGCAAATGCCCGTTTCCGTCCAACTCGATCACGGCAAGATCCGTCGGCGTATCAATCTGCGAGAGCGCTGCCGTCGGCCCTTCTGCCGATCCCTGGACTCCGGTGCCGGCTGCGCTGACAAACACCGTCTGCGGCTCTGTCGGATTGACCGGAACAGGTTCCGCATGCACGGTCCGCTCCCCGAATACCGGAACAGTCCCCCCGAGCAGCACGCCCGCAAGCACGGTAACGAAAATCTTTTTCAACCAACCGCTTTTCTCATGACCCGTAGATGCCGTATTTCCCATTTGTTGATTCATCCCCTCTATCTGAAATACGGAACCTGCACTCCCGCTTCCTAAGAGCTATCGTATCATCGCGCTCTGAACATTTTCTGGACAGATCCGGGTGTTCGATGGTTTCTCTGCGAGACGGATAAAAAAAGAGACCGGGCCGCAGCCCGATCTCTCGCATCTTTTTTTTGACGTCTTCTACCGCTTCATCGAAGCCGCGAGGATCGCGTCATGCGCCCAATAGGCGCTTGCCACGTCGGTCCACTCGCCGGCGCCCGGCTGCGTCGTCGACGCGTCCAGACCGATCAGGCGGTTGATCATCGTCACCGCCTCGGCGCGCGTGATCGCCTGCTCCGGCTTGAAGCTGCCGTCCGCATAGCCCGTAATCACGCCGGCCGCTTGCAGCTGCTCGGCCGCTTCGGTCGCCCAGTGGCCGGCCGCCAGATCGCGGAAGCCTGCCGCCGCAGCCGACGTGTTCAGTCCGCTTTGCGGCAGCAGCTTCGCCAGTGCCGCGGCCAGTTCGGCGCGGGTGATCGACGAGTTCGGCTTGAACGTGCCGTCGCTGTAGCCCGTCATGATGCCCGAAGCCGCGGCAGGTCCCGCGACGGTCGACGCCCAGCTTCCGTTCTTCACGTCGCTGAATGCGGCCGTGCCCGTTGTCATGCCCGTGATGCGGCCGACGATCGCGGCCAGTTCGGCGCGGGTAATATCCTGCTCCGGCTTGAAGCTGCCGTTCTGGTAGCCCAGGATGTACGGCGCCGCGTTCAGCGTGCCGCCCCAGCTGCTAACGTTCACGATCGTGAACGTGCTGAAGTGGTTGACCGTCAGTTCAAGACCCGGCTTGCCGTCTTCGCCCGTTACGACTTTGCCCGGCACCAACTGCTTCGTGCCGTCGCTGTGCTCGATGTAGACGCCCAGCTTTCTTTGCTGCGCCGCGGTGAACGTACTGCCCGCAGGAAGCGGCAGCGTCAGCGTTACCGGACGGCTTTGCAGATTGGTCTCGATCGTCATCGGACGACCCAGTACCGTAATACTACCGCCGTTCGCTGTCGCGACGATTTCCGGAGTCGCCAGCGCGCGCGCTTGAATCTCGGCGCTCGTCGACGTGCTTTTCACCGGAATAAGGCGGAAGTACAGATCGTCGGTCAGGTTCGTCAACGACGAAGCCGGCACGGTGATACGTACGTTCGGGTTGAGAATGACCAGTTCGACGCCTTCGGCTGTCAACACTTTGGAAGCCGCGTTCGGGACCGTCAGATCCCACTGCGACACTTCGTCATTCGTGTCCGGCAGCACGATCGCCGCCGTTTTGGAACCGGACGTTTTGAGCAGGTTGATGATCTCGGCCGCTTTGGCCGGCGTCAGCTGCAGCGCGTCCTTGGTCGTGCCGTCCGTACCTTTGGTACGGGTGATCGCAAGCGTCGACACGACGGACCCGTTGGTCGTCTTGTCGTTCTGGACGTTGACGTTGATCGTCGTCGTGTTCGATGGCGTCGGCGTCGGTGCCGTCACGATCGGCGTCGACGGTTCGAACGACGGGGTCGACGGAATCGTCGGCACGGTCGGCTCCGTTACCGGCGGCGTCGGCTCGGTCACCGGCGGCGGCGTCGTTTCTTTGAGGAACACTTTCAGAATCGGATAGTTTTGGCGAATCGGGTCCATCGACCAGACGTTCGCAAAATCCCATTCCGCAAAGTTGGCTTGAACTTTCATTTCTTCCGCCGTAAAGGCGGAAGCCAGTTTCGAAGTTCCCGTTGCTCCGTAAGCGCCGCTATCCCAATAGTTGGAAGCGTGCGGTACTTCGATTTCCGAGAACACCCAGCCTTCGAACGGTCCGATTTTACTTTCAACAACCGTCTCGTTCGCTTGAAGGTTTCTGTCTTCGATGATCGCGGTCATGATGGAAGCGGAACTGTAGTTGTGTTGGAAAGCTCCCGTTCCTTCTTCCGGCGACGCTTCATAGGAAACGGTGCCCACGAATCCGCCGGCCGCGCCCGTATCCAGATTGCGCTGCAGATACTCTGGCGTAAGCATCATCTGTGCCCACGCATAGCTGTTGGAAACGATGTTGTAGCCGTCCATCGCAGCGTAGCCGAGCAATCCGCCGATCGATCCCGTGCCGCTTACTTTACCGTCAAAGTAAGCCTGGTCGATCGTCGTTCCTCTCGATTCCCCGATCAGGCCGCCGACGTAGCGGTTACCGGATACGGTACCTTCAACCGCGACTTTTCTGATGTTCGAGCTGTAGTCGAGGGCAGTCAGGCCGCCGCTTTGTCTGTACGCGTTCATTTTGACGTTCGTAAGACGCAGATTTTGGATGGTCGCTTTGTAAGTGGCACCGAAGAGACCTGCGTATCTGTTGTCGTCGTCCAAATTTTTGACTTCCAGGCCGTCGATCACGTGGCCGGCTCCGTCAAACGTACCGCTGAACCCGATTTCCCCGCCGCCGATCGGCACCCAGGTGTTCGGTCTATCCTGGGACGCGTAATATTCTTCGAGCTGCGATTTGGAGATGTCGGTCGCCAACCGATAATTTTTCCTGTTTTGTATACGTTCCATATCATCGCGAACATGATCCAGTCCGGCGACGTTTTCAATCAGGTTCCATACTCTTCCTTCTTCTTGAACCTGTTTGTAGAAAAATTGGTTCTCAAGCTTCTGGATACGTCCGAGATCCGCGATATACAGCGCTCCGGTCGTTTTGTCCACCGCTACGCTCGTTGGTTCGGTCAGAGACGACTGAACAGCCGGAACGCCTTCGTAACTTTGGGAAGCTTCGCCGGTACCCGCTACCACTTCGACTTGGCCGGTTGCGGTATTCAGCTTTTTGACCTGATGGTTTTCGGTGTCCGCGATGTACAGGTTATGCTCATTGTCGAGCGCGATCGACTGCGGCTCGTTGAGGCCGGCGTCGACGACTGTCGTCTTGCCCGCCTGATCGAGGTCGATTCTGACGATTTGGTTCAACCCGGCATCCGATACGTACAGATCGCCGTTGTCGTAAGCGACGTCGGTCAGGTTCGAATGGACATCATCGAAATCCGCCACGACCGTCGCCATGTACGGCGTAGCCAGTGCGCCCTGCGTCGTTGCGTCCGAATTCGGAGCGCTTAACGGAGCGAAGGTGCGGGAACCGGATTCGGTGCCTTCGATTTCTGTCGTTCCTTCGGTTGGGTTGACTTCTTTGACTTCGTTCCCTTCGTTGGGAGCAATCCCGGGAACCGTTTGTTCGCCGTCGTTGTCAACCGTTTCTACAGGATCGCCATCGTTGTCGACGGTCTCTACAGGATTGCCGCCACTGAGGCCGCCTTCGATGTGGTCCGTCGTGTCGACGACATAGGCCGGATTCGGAATCAGCTTCCACACTTTGCCGTCTTTGCCGCCGGCCACGTACAACGTTTCGCTGCCCGGCTGCTGGTCGATCCCTTTCGGATCGGCCAGAACTTCAGGTCCGAGCAGAGGCGAAGCGGACATCTCGTTTTTCTCCATTACGAGACGGTAAACGTTCGACGTGCCCGATCCGGTGTCTTGGCCCGTGCCGTACAGGTTGGGAAGCGACTCCGGCGACTTGAACGACTCCATGAACAGGTCGTTCACCGTAACCGCATGCTGATCCTGATTCGTCAGGGAAGGGAAAGCGGTGAACGTCTGGCTCATATTGTTCTGAACGGCTCCCAATACGACCTGATTTTTATCTGTATCGCTGAAAACAAAAATGTTCGCCGGTTCGCCGCTCGATCCGACCAGAGCCGTCTGAGCGATCAGCCCGCGCGTTCTCTCGAAATTCGGGTAATTTCCGTTGGCGTCGCGAATCGAAATCTCGATCTTTTTCAAACCCGGCTGCCATCCGCCCTGCGTAACAAGCGGTGCGGTCACTTTTTCGGGCGCAGCTTGGGAAATTCCGATCGTCGCGGGCAGTGTCCCCAACACTGTAGCCCCGATCAACGTACCGAGCGCCGTTTTTTTCAACAGGCTCGCCGCGTTAAAGCGCCCCGGCTGCGAAGATTTCAAACGTTTTCTCATGATTCACATTCTTCCCCTCTGTTTGTGAAATCTTTCATTGCCAGCTGACTTTGAACCACGCTGCCCACTATACCAACCGATTCTGAACATTTTCTGAACAAGCCCCCACTTTTTGGTGCATCACAGCTGTGCGGATAAAAAGGGGCGGCCGCGCCAAGCGAATCTTTTATTTATTAAAATAACTTCCCCGAACCCCCAGTCTCCAATCGTCCAATCGTCCACCCCCAATCCCCGCACTCTGAAATCGTCCAATCGCACCCCGGCTCCGCCCGTGCCCCCAACGCCCCGCGCCTAGCGACCCTTCATCTTTTATTTTTTAAGATTTTAATCTCTTTATCTCTTTATCTCTTTATCTCTTTATCTCTTTATCTCTTTATCTCTTTATCTTTTTATACCTATCTCGATCTCTATCTCTATCTCTTTATACCTATCTCCCGATCCCGCCCCCCAATTAACTGCCAAAACCCCTCTATTCGCCCTCCTCCCCCGCGCCCATCCCAATTAACTGCCCAAATGCACCTATTTCGCCCGAAAACAGCAAATCAATCCCCTTTCCCACGAATTAAATGTATTCTTGCACTTATTCCCGAAAAACCAGTGTTTTCGCCCGAATTAACTGCTTTCTCGCATTTATTTCTATAACGTTTTTAATTTTGTCCGAATTAGCTTTTTTTCAAGCCGTCTATCCTCATGCGATTCTTCATTCGTTAGACATAGCGCTCATAGAATCGAATATGAAAAAACCTTTCGATGGTCGCTAAATCGACGATTGAAAGGTTTTGAATTATATGCAGTTTTAGATCATTCCATTCAATCCGTTCGCTGCTTTACATCGAATAATCAAGCAATGATGTACGTTCACTTAGGATTAAAGCTTTATTTGTTCGTTGAATATTCGTCTACGCTAAAAGTTAGGATTTTATCAAAAATTACATAATCTTTTCTGGAAGTGAAAGGACCTTTATTATTCAAGTATTTGTCTATGCCGAATCTTGATGATCCAGTCCCAGCACTACGGGAGTCGTACCAATTGAGAAAAGCATTTATGTCATTGATCGGTAGATCATATTCTTTTTCAAGTCCATTTACCATTTCGATTACTAAAATTGCGCGATTCTCGGCAGGCTCTGGTTCCGGCACGTAATTTGTAGCAAATACATTAAACTCATAAACGTTAGGGCCACTGCCGCCTCCACGATAACCTACCGTAACATATTTGACTCCAGAAGCCTTATCGAAATTCTGTTTCTCATTAGATTCAACTGAACCTTTATAGTCGACATAACTAATTAATTTTTTATCTGTTGTCCAGAATGCAATGCGCATATCTGCTATTGAAGATGTATTCAAAATGAAGCTATTTAATTCTTTTACTTCCTGAAGTGTGAAAAAAACGACCGATCCACAATCCTGACTGTTAGTCAAACCAAGAAAAGTTTCTTCATTGTTATCTGTTATGGCAAGCGTAGAATTCGAGCAAGGAGTAAGTGCAGCTATATCGCTTGTATTTCTGGACTTCCATCCTTCGTGTTGATTGAGCACACCCCCATTATAAGCATAAGTAGATTGTGCTGAAATTAAGAAAATGAATAAAAAAGCAAGAATTAATCCGCAAATTTTTTTCAAAAAAATCACTCTCTTTCTTTAATTTAGTAAACATAGTTTATCATAAAAAATGATCGCTATCTAGCTTTAAATTTGCTTAATCAAAGAATTATCAGGCTAAAGCAGATGCGCGCCAATACTCTTTGCCTCGCGTTTCAACACAAAAAACTCTTACTACGGTTTATCGTCCGAATAAGAGTTTTCCCAAATTGTAATCTATTCAAAAAGTAGAAATAAATTCTCAAGTGCTTTCCCTCATATTATTAACCTTAAAAATTCTAAGATTCCATTTGGACGTCTAAACTCTCATTCTCCCGCGTCCTCCGTCAATGCTTCCCATACGGAAACGTCCGTCCCGCACGCCGGGCAGACGACCCGGCCGCCCAGCGACGCGGCGGCGGCGGTCGCATAAGCGCCGAACCGGGCGGCTTCGCGCGCCAGCGCCCGCAATTCGGGCAGCCCTGCCGTTTCGTCGGCCGGCCGAATTCGCGACGAACCCCCGACCTGCACGGGAACGAACACGGGATCTTCCGCATGGACGATCCATGAACTTCGCTTTTCTTTTCTCGTCTCCGCTCCCGACTCTTCGCCTGCCTCCGGATCTTCCGGCCAGATGTACCACGGCACTTGGCAGGACGGGCAGGCGCCAGTGTATTCTTCGCCTTCCGGAAAACGAAACAGCAGACGCGCATTCTTCGTCCGTCCGGCATACGCTTCATGCGCCGCGAGCCGGTACACGGCGTCGGAATCACCCTCCGAGTCTCGCTCGGCTTCCGCGGCCCCGGCCCTTTCCTCACCGCCATCCTCGGCCTCCGCCCAACACGCATTACCGGCCCTTTCCACGCCTCGCTCGGCTTCCGCGGCCCCAGCCCGCTCCGCCCCGCTATCCGCGGCTTCCGCTCTACCCGCACCACCCTCCGCCTGCCGCAACCGTCCCAGCCGCTCCAATCCCTCGCGGTATCCCCGCGCAATCCGCTCCACGATTTCGGCCTCAAGCTTCGGCTGCCGCTTCCGGCGGAACTCGCCGGAAGACGCGATATCGCGCGGATCTGCTCCCGATTCCCGGCTCGCTTCCATCCAGCCGCACAGGATGTACAGATCGGCCCGCACCTGCGGGTCCGCCGCGTTCGCGGCCATGCGCGCCAGATGCGGCACAGCCGCAAGCGTCGCCGTATAGATCGTGCCTTGATGCAGCAGCAGCTCCATCAAAGCCTCGCGCCGTTCGCTGTCGGACGCGTCCGGTTCCAGCTCCCGCACTAGGTCCGCCGCCTCTTGCCCGCCTCCGTAAGCCGTAATAAGCCGCTGCCAGGCGGAATCGTCCAATGCCAACATGCCCAGCCCTCCTCTCGCTTCCTATGCCGCTTGGCACGCTTCAATCCGTTCAACCGAACATCTCGTCCGTCAGCACCGTGCCGCGTTCCGGGTCGTCCCGCACAAAGCCCGCCATCTGCCGCAGCTTCGCATCGACGATTCTGTTCGATCCGACCAGAATCCGGTTCATCGGATCACGCGGATCGTCTTGCGGCAGCGCAAACCCTTTGACATGGGGAAAAACGTCGCCAAGCGTCGCCCAGACCGCTTCCGTATGCACGTCGCGCCGGCCCCGGCCGAACATGTTGATAAGGATCGCGCCGCGTTCGTCAAGCTTGTCCGCCGCCGCTTGGAAACATTCCCGCGTAAACAGATGCCACGGCACGCCTTTTTCGGTAAAAGCATCCAGTACGATATAATCCAGCGAACCGTCCGCTTCCAGCGATAGCAGTTCCCGCCCGTCGCCGACTTCCGCCTGTCCGTCGTATCCGAAATACAGCCGGCTCAACTCGATCATCTTCGCGCTGATCTCCGCCGTCCGGATCGTCCGGTCCGCAAAATGCCGCGAGATCGTGCCGATCCCGTGCCCAATCACGAAAGCGCGCTCGAACGCCGGATCGTTCTGCTCCATCAGATGCACGATCGCCCGCGGATATTCGAGCACGATTCGCTCCGGGTTGTCCAGATCGAGCGCGCCCTGCGCGTCTCCGTTGGCGAATTCCAGCACGCGAAAGCGGCCTTTTTCCCCGTATAATTCCTGCGTCTCATGGACGCTGATCACGCTTCCCCCGTCTCGTTCGCGGTGCAGCAGCTTCATGGATGTCGTCTCCCCCTGCCCGATTCGCTTTTGGCCAAGCCGCGATCGGGTGCTCATTGTTCCCATTATAGAAAAAAAGCGCCGGTTCGGCAAAAGATCGCTCGGCTGCGCCATTGCCAAATCCGAAGGAAATATGATACGATACTGAACGAAAGTTCAGTAAACGGAGGTTAGCCATTTTGAATAAAAAACAGCTTCAGAGCGAGCAGACGCGCAAACGCATCGCCGAAGCGGCCCGGCATCTTTTCGTGCAAAAAGGCTACAAAGCGACTTCGATCGAGGATATTACCGCCGCGACGGGAAGCAGCAAAGGCAATATTTATTACCATTTCAAAAGCAAAGAAGGTCTGTTCCTGTACCTGCTCGACGAGTGGGACCGGGATTGGTTCGATAAATGGCAGGACAAGCAGCATCTGTACGGCAGCGCCGCCGAGAAAATGCACGGCTTCGCCGAGCTGCTCGTGATCGAAGATCTCAACCATCCGTTGACCCAGGCGGCGGACGAGTTTTTCGGCGGAGAGATCGAGAGCGATATTATGGAAAAATTGTCCGCCATGACGGCCGACCATCTGCGGTTCAAC
This sequence comes from Saccharibacillus sp. WB 17, assembly GCF_008634075.2. NCBI lineage: Bacteria > Bacillati > Bacillota > Bacilli > Caryophanales > Paenibacillaceae > Saccharibacillus > Saccharibacillus sp. WB 17. The sequence continues at coordinate 24,569 of NZ_VPFK02000018.1, forward strand.
CAGAACCTGATCCAGTCCGGCATGGACAGCGGCGAATTCAGGGCCGGCGACGCCCAACAGCTCGCGCTCGTGCTCGAAGGACTCGTCATCGGACTCAGCCGCCTCTCGCGGCGCTACAACTCGAACATCGACGAAGCGCTGGCCACGTACCGCCTCGCGATCGACGTCCTGCTGAACGGCCTCGCCAAATCGCCGCACGCTTAGTGCGGCAAGGCTCGAACGGGTAAAGGCCGCGCGGTGAGCCAAGCCGTATCCCATGCCTCACGCCTTCCGCAGCTGCCCGTCTTTTTACAGACCGAACGTTCAGTCTTTCAAATTTTCACAAGTATCGCCACTTTTCACCCATATGATGAATACGGAGGAACCTTTCCCATGTCTTTGATGCTTCGCAACCGGGCGGCCCTGCTGCTGCTCATGTTCAATATTTTCCTCGTCTTTACCGGAATCGGGCTGGTCGTGCCGATCATGCCGACCTACATGAACACGCTGCACATCGGCGGCAGCGTCGTCGGCCTGCTCGTCGCCACGTTCTCCGTCTCGCAGCTGATCTGCTCGCCCGTCGCCGGCCGCCTGTCCGACAAGCTCGGCCGCAAAAAAGTCATCATCGCCGGCATGCTGATCTTCGCCGTGTCGGAATTCCTGTTCGGCATGGCGAATGCGCCGTGGCTGCTGTTCGTCTCGCGTATCCTCGGCGGCGTCGGCGCCGCGCTGATCATGCCCGCAGTCATGGCGTATACCGCCGACATCACGTCCGACGAAGAACGCGCCAAAGGCATGGGCTTCATCAACGCCGCCATCACGACCGGCTTCATTATCGGTCCCGGCATCGGCGGATTCCTGGTCGAGTTCGGCATTCGCGTACCGTTCTTCGCCGCCGGTATCGCCGCCCTGATCTCCGGCATCGTGACGCTGCTCGTCCTGCCCGAATCGCTCAGCGTGGAGCGCCGGGCCGAGATCGCCGCAGCGTCGGTCGGCAAACGCGACAGCATGCTCAAGCAGCTGCTCACGTCTTACCGGACGCCGTATTTCCTCAGCCTGATCATCGTGTTCGTCAGCGCATTCGGACTGGCCAACTACGAGACCGTGTTCGGCTTGTTCGTCGACCACAAGTTCGGCTTCACCGCGCGCGACATCGCGATCATCATCACGTTCGGTTCGATCGCGGGAGCCGTCGTCCAGGCGACGATCTTCGGCTGGCTGCTCAACCGGTTCGGCGAACAGTTGGTCATCTCCGTCTGCCTCGCCGCGGCCGCGCTGTTCGTGCTGCTGACACTGTTCGTGCACCAATACTGGCTGATCGTGACCGTAACGTTCGTCGTGTTCCTCGCGATCGACATTCTGCGTCCGGCGATCGGCACCCAGATTTCCCGCCGCGCCGGCGATCAGCAGGGCTTTGCCGCCGGCCTGAACTCCGCCTACAGCAGTCTCGGCAACATCGCGGGACCGATCGTGGCCGGCAGCCTGTTCGACGTCAACATCAATTATCCGTACGTATCCGCCGCGATCGTGCTGTTCCTCTGCTTCCTGCTCGTCCTGTACGTCGGACGCAGCGACCGCAGACGCGCCGCACGGTTGGCGGGACCGCAGTCGGTCGAGAACACGTGAGCAGATATGCGTATCGATTCGGCCGGGTGCGAGAACGTAGAGACCGCGCATTGTGAATAAAAAAAAGGATTTCGGCTCTCCCCGCGCGGAGAGAATCGAAATCCTTTTTTTACATGGACAAAATACACAGTTGATGCGGTTCGTGCAGTCGACCACGGCGATCACGGCGATTCTGTCAAAATAACTGCGAGACAACACTTAATTCGTGCTTTTCAGCCGGATTTATCGAAATAACTGCGACACGACACTTATCTTCGCAAAATATAGCTCTTTGACGGAAAAAGGGGCGATTTAGTTGTCGTTACGCAGTTATTTGCTCAGAAGAAGACTTCAGGCTCAAATAACTGCTTTTTCGACGTTATTTCGCCTTGCGTCCCGCCGACGCCTGTTCGCCCCTTAGACTGTTCGACTGTTCGACTGTTCGACCGTATCGCTCGTTCAATTCTTGGGTTCCACGTGCACGCTGACAAAATGGATCTGGTGCTTGTCTTTCATCACCGCTTCGATCCGGTCGGCGATATCATGCCCTTCCACCAGGCTCAGGTCGCGCGGCACTTCGACCACGACGTCCAGCACCGTCTGGCTGCCGTTGACGCGCGCTTTGACTTCCCGCACTTCTTCGACGCCGCTGATGCCTTCGATCGTGCCGCGGATCTCCGCCAGTTCCTGTTCGTCGAAGCCGTCCGTCAGCCGATGCAGCGAATCGCGCAAGATCTCCCACGCCGTTTTGCAGATGATCAGGCCGACGACGAATGCCGTCACGACGTCCAGCCACGGCAGGCCGAGCTGCGAACCGAGAATGCCGATTGCCGCGCCGAGACTGACGAGCGCATCGGACAGATTGTCTTTGGACGCCGCCATCAGCGCCTGGCTGCCCGTCTTGATCGACAGGTCGCGATTGTAGCGGTACACGCCGTACATTGCGATCGCGCACGCCAGAGCTACCGCGGCCACCCACGCTTGCGGCGCTTCGCCGCTGCCGGTCGTCAGCGTTCGCGCCGCGCCGACCAGCACCTCGAACCCGACCAGCGCCATGATAACGGACGCGATCAGCGCCGCAACCGTCTCCGCGCGAAAATGGCCGTACGCATGGTCCGCGTCCGGCGGTTTGCGCGAAATTTTGAGCCCGATCAGCACCGCGACCGAAGCCACGATGTCTGTCAGGTTATTCAATCCGTCCGCCTGCAGCGCGCTGGACAGAAACAGATATCCGATCGAAAGTTTGAGCGCGGACAAGATCAGATAAGCAAAAATGCTGACCCAGGCTCCCCGTTCGCCCTCTTTGATTTTCTCGTATACATCGACCATGGTCCTGCCTCCACACCCGTATTTCCGGAACGCTGTCCATCATAACAAGCCAGTCGGCAGTGGGTCTAGAGAAACATTATAGCCGCAGGGGAACGTTGTAAGCCCCGCGAAATAGTCTGTTGGCGGCTAAACTTTGTTGGCCGGAGGCAAGACGGAGGGCCGGCAGCAGGCCGGGCCGACGGCCGCAGCAAAAAAAGCCCCGCCCGGAAGGCGGAGCAGGAGCAGGAAGCGGCGGAGACGGATGTTGGCGGCGAACCGCAAAATGCCGTTTGCGGCTTGGCGGTGGCGGCTTACGGCCTGTGGCCCGCCGTTTGGCCTGCGCCTTGCGGCCTGCCTCTTGGCGTCCAGTTTGGCGCTCGCTCTGCCGTTTAGCTTACGGCCCGTGGCCCGCCGCTTGGCACTTGCGGCCTGCACTGCGGCCACCCGCCGCCAAACCCTCCCGGCTTACAGCGAAGCCGCCTGCCCGATCGGCGGCAGTTCCGCCAAGCCGGCCGGGAACCGCTTCAGCGGCAGGTAGTGCATGCTGCGGATATAGCGCACCGTGCGGCTGCTGGCCCGCATGATGACGGAATGCGTCTCGGCGCGGTCCGCGCCGATCAGGCGGACGCCGTCGAGGAACTCGCCGCTCGTGACGCCGGTAGCGGCGAACAGCACGTCGCCCGTGCCGGCCATGTCGGTCAGCGTCAGCACGCGGGAAGGGTCTGCGATGCCCATCGAGACGCAGCGCTGCCGCTCGGCCGGGCCGCCCGGCAGCAGGCGGCCCTGCATGTCGCCGCCGAGGCAGCGCATCGCCGCCGCGGCGAGGACGCCTTCCGGCGCGCCGCCGGAACCGAGGTACAGGTCCACGCCGCTATCGGGCAGCGCGGCCGCGATCGCGCCGGCCACGTCGCCGTGGCCGAGCAGCTTGATGCGGACGCCGGCGCCGCGCAGGCGGGCGATCAGATCGGCGTGGCGCTCGCGGTCGAGCACCATGACGGTCAGGTCCGACAGCGCACGGCCCGTATACTGCGCCGCTTTTTGCAGCGTCAGCTCGACCGGATCGTTCAGGCTCAGCTTGCCGGCAAGTTCCGGGCCGCAGGCCAGCTTTTCCATATAGATGTCGGGCGCATGCAGCAGGCTTCCCTTCTCCGCGATAGCGATCACGGCCTGCGCGTTGGGCAGACCGGCCGCCACGACTTCCGTACCTTCGAGCGGATCGACCGCCACGTCCACTTCGGGACCGTCTTTGCTGCCGACTTTCTCGCCGATGTACAGCATCGGGGCGTCGTCCATCTCGCCTTCGCCGATCACGACCGTTCCGTCGATAGAGACGGAATCGAACATCGAACGAATCGCGGTCGTCGCCGCGCCGTCCGCCGCGTTTTTGTCCCCTCTGCCGATCCACTTCGCCGCCGCCAGCGCACCGAGTTCCGTCACACGCACAATCTCCAGGGTCAATTCACGTTCCATTTCCATTCCCTCCATTCATAAGGTTCAATCCTTTGATCCAGTCCTTTGATCCAGTCATTTGATCCAATCATAAGGGCGGGTCGTTCGGTCAAAAATTGCCGAGAATCAGGCTGGCCGTTTCTTCGATCGCTTTGTCGGTAATATCGACGACCCGGCAGCCGAGACGCGCATACAGCGCTTCGGCGTACTCCAGTTCTTCGCGAATCCGCTCCAGGCTGTCATACTGCGAGCCGACCGGCAGTCCGAGCGATTTGAGGCGTTCGGAGCGGATGCGCAGCATCGTCTCCGGCGCGATCGTCAAGCCGACCAGCCGGTCTTTGGGCAGGCCGAGCAGCTGCTGCGGCGGCGCGATCTCCGGTACGACGGGATAGTTGACGACCTTTTTGCCCCGATGGGCGAGAAAAATGCCGAGCGGCGTCTTCGACGTCCGCGAGATGCCCATCAGCACGATGTCGGCTTCCAGCATCGCGCCGAGATCGCGTCCGTCGTCGCTTGCGACCGTGAATTCGATCGCCTCCATGCGGCGGAAATAATTCTCGTCCATCTTGCGCAGCACGCCCGGACGACGGGTCGGCGGCGCTCCGCTGAACGTGTCGATGAACGCCTGCATCATGGGACCCATAATATCGACGATGCGCACGTCCAGCCGCACCGCTTCCTCGCGGATCGTCTCGCGCAGCTCCGGCTGGACGAGCGTATAGGCGACAAAGCCTTTGTGCTCGGCCGCTTCTTCCATCAGCGCGCGCAGCTCGTCTTCATGCCGCACGTTGCCGTAGCGCTTGATCGAAACTTCCCGATGCTCGAACTGGTGAATAACGGCCTGCACGACCGCTTCCGCCGTGTCGCCGACCGAGTCCGAACAAATCGTAATGCATGACATTTCCTGTCCCATCGTCTGCGTGTCCTCCCGTTACCTTGTCGTTTCAATGTCGAGGAGAAGCTGAACGATAGCCGTCTTCGTCAGTCGTCCCACGATCGCCGCTTTGCCGCCCGTTTCTTCCGAAGCGGCCTCGATCACCGGCAAACTGTCCACCTCGTGCATGATCATTTTGTGCGCCGCTTCCAGCACCGGCTCGTCCGGCGACGTCGTCACGACTTTGGGAATTCGCGTCATGACCATGCTCACCGGCATCGAAGCCGAGCCCGGATTGCCGAGCGTCACTTTGAGAAAATCTTTGCGCGAAGCGACGCCCGTCAAGCGGCCTTCCGCGTCGCAGATAATGAGCGTGCCCACGTCCTGCAGGAAAAGCGTCACGACCGCGTCCTGAATGGTCGTCGTCTCCCGGATCAGGATCGGGACGGTCTGGATATCCCGGACTTTCGCTTCCCGCATCCGGTCGCTGCCGCCGCTTGCGCCCGCCGATTTGCGGCCGGGGAAATACCCGACTTTGGGCTTGGCGTCCACGTACTCCAGCATGACCAGCAGCGACAGATCCGAACGGATCGTCGGCCGGGACAGCCCCAGGTTCTCGGCGATCTGCTCGCCGGTGATCGGGGCGTGCTTGAGCACGATGTCCACGATCTTAAGTTGTCTTGCCGTCAATTCGATCACGGCTACCCTCCGATTTCCCGCATTCGCCTTCTTTCGCTTCAAGGAATGACGTTCCGCACGGCCGCCGCTGCCGGCGCCGGAAAACAGTCATCCTCTGCGTATCCATATAATACGACATTAATGCGATAAATGAAACATATATGACGCATTATATCTCTATAATCTTTACTTATGCGACTCTAAATTAATATTTATAAGTTAATTTCGGTGAAATGTGACGGAAATATCGCATTATGACGTTCTTTATAATCCATACTCTTTTCCAAAAAAGCTCATAACGACGGTTTTTCGGGGACTTCCGCTCAGAACGCCATCCGTTTTGCCAACTGCTTGCGGCGCAATACGACAAATGCGGCAGCGATCAGCAGCATGCCCATTACCGCCGGCGCGGCATGGCCGAGCAGAACGTACGCTTGTCCGCCCGCAATCGGTCCGATCATTCTCGCCAACGCCTGAACGGATTGGCTGCCGCCTTGAATTCTGCCTTGTTCGCTTGCGTCCGCGGCTTTGGAGAGCATGCCGTTGAACGCAGGGCCGAAGATCGAATCGCCGAAGCCGAAAGCGAGCATGCCGCAGATCAGCAACGGATACATCGAGAACCAGGACGAAGCCGCGATCAGGCCGTAACCGACGATCTCCGCTCCCATGCCCAGCCTGGCAATCTGGCGATCTCCGAGTTTCTTGAGCAGCTGCGGCATGATCAGACCCTGCGACAGAATGTCCTGAATGCCCATGATCGAGAACAGCAGCCCGATCCGCACAGGGTCCCAATGGAACGCGTCGATCGTGAACTGCGAGAAGATGGCCTGCAGCGAACCGTTAGGCACCCAGAGCAGGAAAGCCGCGATCAGCAGCCTTTTCAATTTCGGCGCGGAGAGCAGAGCCGCAAGCTGGCGCAGCGGATTCAGTTCGGCGACCGCGATCCGCTCCGACCTGCGGTTTTTGTCCAGGCTTTCTTTCATGAAAAAAAATCCGAACGCCGCATTGCACAACGTCACGACCGCTGCCGCATACATAGGAACCGCATATCCGAAGTTCGCCAGCAGCCCGCCGAGGGAAGGACCGATCAGAGTGCCGGCTCCGACCATCGCGCCCATCCAGCCGAAATACCGGGTACGCTGGTCGCCGGGAATCGTATCCGCAAAATAAGCGAACAAGGTACCGATGACTCCGCCCGCCAATCCTTCGAGGATCCGCCCGGCGAACAGCACCCATAACGCCCCGCCCATACCGAAAAGGGCATAGCCGATCGCGGACACCGCCAGGCAGATCAGCAGCAGCGGACGGCGTCCGTATCGGTCGCTCAAAGCTCCGATTCCGGGCGCCGCCGCGAAGACGCACAACGCGTATACGGAAGTCAGCAGCGTCACCATGATCGCCTGATTGCCCGGATCGGTGTAAGGCAGGACGAGGAACGGAATGACGGGCATCATGATGCTGAAGCCCATCCCGCACAGAAAGACCGACGCCAACCCGAACAGCAGCGCTTTGCGGTCTACGGACAAATTTGCGGTCTTGTCGGTGGCGCGCGGTATTACGGATTCGGAACGGGACTCGCCGCGACTCCGGTTTTTGGATTTGAACATGTACAGATCCCCTTATCGTTTTCATTTTGTTTCCTAGGAAGTAAAATGAATGTATCATGTTTTTCCTTCCTGGGCAACAAAAATAAAAAAACAACCTTTCTCCGTAGAGTCGGTTGTCCCTGATTGCTTATTCGATTCACGCGGCCGGCTGACTTATTCCGCTTTGGTCCCGAGTCCCTGCTTGCGAATTTCTTCGTCGAGATGCCGGCCGTAGCTTTCCATGAAACGAAGCATGCCGTCGAACTGTTCCGCGGTCACCTGCTCGAATACGACTCTGTCGCGTTCGCGGAATTCCTCGTGCAGCTCCTCGTGGATCCGATACACGTCCGCTCCCCGCTTCGTCAGCCGAAAATAGATTTCTTTTTTGTTATCCGGTTTCTTGTAACTTTCGACCAGCCCTTTGCGGATCAGCTTCTTCATGATTTTGCTGATCGCGCCGCTGGTCATGTAGAGTGCCGACGCCAGTCGAGTCACGTTGGGGTCCGTATGCTTGCCTATATATTCGATGCAATGCACTTCGGACGATTGGTGCTCGTTCAGGCTCGCTTCCAGTTTGGACTTGTTCAACCAGACCCATTTGCTGAACAACTCCGTAAATTCCGTCATGACGCGTTCTTCTTGATTCATGCTCGTTCCTCCCGCCTGTCGATCCATGTTCTTGTGATCAGTATAAAACAAAAAAAGAAGAAACGCTTTCCGGCGTCCTTCTTTTTCCCCATATCTTAACTCTGCGCCTACCCTCTGCGCCTACAGCTTGAACTTCTCTACCGAACGGGCCAGCGTCTCGATGCCCGCTTTGGAAGACCGCACGCCGCTCAGCACGTCGGAAGCGCTGCCGGCAGCCACGCTCGCTTTTTCCGCGATCGTTCCCGTGCCGCTTGCTCCTTCGCTCGCCGACTGGGCAATCTCGTCCGTCGCTTTGACCAGGCTCTCCATCGAAGCGAGCAGCTCCTCGGTCGTCGCGCTGAGGTCGGTCGAACGCGCCTCCGTATCGCCGGCGCCGATCGCGTATTCTTCCGTCGCCCGCAGCATCAGGGCATAATCGGTCTGCACGCTGTCGGCAAAAAACGTCAGCAGGTTCTCCGAGTTCGATTTGAGGCTGCCGACCGAATGGAGGACCGCTCCGGTCACTTCCTGGATCTCGTCGGCCGCCCGCTTCGAATCTTCCGCGAGCTTGCGGATTTCCGCGGCCACGACGGCGAAGCCACGGCCCGACTCGCCCGCTCTCGCGGCTTCGATCGACGCGTTGAGCGACAGCAGATTCGTCTGCGCCGTAATCTGGAGAATCGACTCGGCCAGCAGCGTGATCCGTTCGACCGCGCGGGAGTCTTCCATCGCCTGTTCCAGGTTGGCTTTGACCTCTTCGTAGGAAGCGGTCCCGTCGTCGTACGATTTCTGGAACGTCGATTTCAGCTCCGAAGCCCGGCTGCTCAGCCGTTCGGACGACTGGGCGCCTTCCTGCGCCTTGACCGCGATCGACTCCAGCGCCCGGCCGATCTCGGACGACGTGCCGCTGATGCTGCGCGTGGAGAACGACGTCTGCTCCATGCCGGCGGACAGCTGCTGCGTCGTGGCCGAGATGTCCTGCACGCTGTCGTCCAGCTGCGCCATGCGTCCGGAGACGTCGTCCATCACGCGCTCGATGCCGAGGCTTTCGCGCTGCACGTCTTCGATGATGCTGCGGAACTGCTTGCGCGCTTCCGCTTCGGCCCGGATCAGCACCGCAAACTCGTCGCCTTCGTCCAGAAAGCGCTCATAGCTCGTATCGTATTTGAGATCCAGCTCGGCCGTTTTGCGAATCAGGCTGACGGCGATCGCCGTACGCTGCTTCACGTTGCGGATCACCAGCAGGCCGACGACGGCCGAGACGGCCAGCGCCGCGGCCAGCACGATCCAGATATTGTGCTGCACCTGCTGCTGGTACGCCGTGCTCTCGGCAATGACGTCCGTGCTGTACAGCTCCAGAATCTCTTCGATCTGGTTGATGTCTTCGCGGGCGGCGTCGAAACTGTCCATGGAAACTTCCGTCCCGCCCGCTTTCCAGGCCGCGAACTGCGTCTTGAAATCGTCGAACAGCGCGAACGCGGTCTGTCCCGACTCCGGATGGACATAGCCTTCGAAGCGTTCCGGATTTGTTTTGAGAATCGCTTCCGCTTTGAGCACGCGTTCTTCCGTCTGGGCCGCGTTCTCGTCGTAATCGGCCTGCAGATCGGTCAACGCCTGTCCGGCGGCGCCGTCCAGATTCTGCTGGGCGGTCAGCGCCTGATAAAAGTCGCGGTCCGCGTTCAGCAGCCAGGTGGTGCTCTGATGGGCTTCGTTATACAAACGCTCGATCAGCCGGTCGGAGAGCTGGGACACCAGACTGACGGACAAGGCGGCCAGCAGGATCAACCCCAGCAGCGGCGGGGCGAGCGGCAGGAACATTTTGAAGCTGAGCGGCATGTTATTGAAACGAAGTCGTTGGCGCATACGGGTTCACCCTTCCAATATAAAAAGATCTTATTCTCCATATCGGCAAATTCCGACACGGATGAATAAGATCTTTTTCCTGTTTTGGACAATTTTCGCACAATTCACGTTCGAGCGACCGGCGGTTACTTCGGCTGACGATGCGCGTGTGCCGACTTTTTGCCGATACCGAGTACGTAATACGCCGCCCACATGATCAGGATGAACCCTCCGCCTACCGCAAGCGGAATACGCGTATCCGTGTTGATCACCATGCCGACAAGCACGAGCAGCAGGAACACGATGACGAAATAGTTCGCGGCCGGGAAAAAAAGCGACTTGAACGGATGGTCGGCCATCTCGCCCGCGTGTTCGCGCCGGAAGCGGAACTGTCCGATCGCCATCGCGAACCACGGGATCATGCCCGGCAGGATGCTCGCGCTGTAGATGTACAGAAACAGCTTGGAGTCCGGCATGAGATAGTTCAGCAGCACGCCGATCAGCAGCAGCGCGATCGTCGTCATGATGCTGTTGCGCGGAACGCCGCTTTTGGATATTTTGCCGAAAAATCTTGGCGCCTGCCCGTTCTCCGCCAGCGTGAACAGCATCCGTCCCGCGCTGTAGATGCCGCTGTTGCAGCCGGACATCGCCGCCGTGAGCACGACGAAGTTGATGATGCCCGCCGCGGCCAGAATGCCGACTTTGGAAAACGTCAGGACGAACGGGCTTCCGGTTACGCCGACTTCGTTCCACGGGTAGATGGTCACGATTACGAAGATCGCGCCGACGTAGAAGACGAGAATGCGCCAGACGATGTTTTTGATCGCGCGCTTCAGCGTGACTTTGGGATTCTCCGCTTCGCCGGCCGTGATGCCGATCATCTCGATACCCTGATACGCCGCGGTGACGATGCAGAGCGCGAACAGAAACCCTTTGAGCCCGCCCGCGAAAAATCCGCCGTGCACGTACAGGTTCTCGAACCCGATCGGAATGCCGCCGTTGCCCCAGCCGAAGAAGATCAGTCCCGTGCCGAGAACAAGCATGGCGACGATCGCGACTACCTTGATCATCGCGAACCAGAATTCGAATTCGCCGTAGAACTTGACCGCCGCCAGATTCGCCGCCGCGATAATGCCGACACCGACGAGCGCCGGAATCCACTGCGGAATGTCCGGGTACCAGTAGCCGAAGTAGATGCCGATCGCCGTCACTTCGGACATGCCGACCGTTACCCACAGGAACCAGTAGCTCCAGGCCGTCAAATAACCCGCGACCGGGTGAATGTATTTGTGCGCGAAAGTGGCGAACGAGCCCGTAACCGGCTCGGCGATCAGCATCTCGCCCATGATCCGCATCACGAGGAACATGACCAGGCCCGCCAGCATATAGGCGAGCAGAACCGACGGTCCCGCCCACTGGATCGTGCTCGACGAACCCATGAACAGCCCGACGCCGATCGTACCGCCCAGCGCGATCAATTCGATATGCCGGGCTTTTAGCCCCCGGCTTAATTGTTTTTCTTCCATTTCCTTACGCCTCCATGTCATCTCGCTGTCTTCGCTGCTTCCGATTCGGCGGCGCTTCCGCCCGATGCCTCGCGCGCTAAAGCGTCGCCGAATCGCACCAGCAAATTCTATGACAAGAGATTGGGAAACACAACCGAAAATATCACGCTTCAGATGCGTTTATTTCGTATAGAGAGGACGATTGTCTATCCAGCGAAGACAAACCGTCAACCCTTTTCCCGCCGGATCAGACCTTGGCCAAAAACGTTCACGGCGAATGTCCCGCAAAAAAACACAAAAACATTTGTGCCTCGTCGGAGCTTCATATACAAAAAGACCCCCGCAGGCAAAGCCCGCGAGGGTCCAACAGAATTATAAGGGATTTTTTTCGGCTCGGGTGAGTCCGAAAAACGCGACCGCTCCGAGCAGCGCCGTCACGAACAGGATCGCGCCCATCGGTACGGGCGTCGTCTCGTTCAGTCCGACCAGCGGCGAGACGAGCGAGCCGATCAGCAGCGGGAACAGGCCGAGTACGGCGCTTGCGCTGCCGGCCCGGTGGCCCTGGCGCGCGATGGCGAGCGTGAACGTGCTCGTCGCCGTGATGCCGATCGTGATCATGTAGATGAAGAGCGGCACGACGATCGTGAACAGCGGACCCTGAACGATCGTCGCGATCAGCAGCAGCAGCGTGGCGCTTGAGGCCGTGATGACGCCGATCCGCAGCAGGCTGCGTTCGGAGACGACGCTGCTGAAGCGTCCGATGATGAAGCTGCCCGCGATGATCGCGATGCCGTTGATGCCGAACAGGATACTGAACGTTTGCGGCGAGACGCCGTAAATGTCCTGGTACACGAAAGGCGTACCCGACACGTAGGCGAAGCTGCCTCCGTGAATGAAGCCGAGCGTCAGGGCGTAGCCCATGAACGAACGGTCTTTCATCAGGCTGCCCATCGTGCGAAGCGAATGGCCGATCGTACTCGGCACCCTTTTGTCCGGCGGCAGCGTCTCTTTGAGCTTGAAGCCGACGGTGAGCAGGATCAGAAAACCGAGCAGGCCGAGGAAGTAGAAAATAGTGTGCCAGCTTGAGCCCGGCAGCAGCAGCACGACCCCGCCGGCAATCGGCGCAAGCAGCGGCGCAACGGCGTTGATGACCATCAGCAGCGAGAAGAACTGCGTCAGTTCGCGGCCGCTGAACACGTCGCGCACGATCGCGCGGGACAGGACGATGCCGCCCGAAGCGGTCAAGCCCTGCAGGAAGCGCGCCGCGATCAGCATCTCGATGCTGGTCGACAGCGCGCACATGACGGACGAAGCGGCGAACAGCAGCAGCGAGATCAGCAGCGGTCCGCGCCGCCCCCGCGCGTCGCTGATCGGACCGACGATGATCTGGCCGATTGCAAGGCCGATCAGGCAGGCGGTCAGGCTAAGCTGGACGAGCGACGCCTGCGCGCCGAGATCCAGGGCGATGCCGGGAAAGCTCGGCAGGTACATATCGATGTTGAGCGGACCGAGAATGCCGAGCGTGGACAGCAGCAGGGCAAGACCGAGACGTTCGCGGCCCGTTGGGTTTTGCAGCATGGTTGACTCCTTCTCCTTTGCCGTACAAACTATGAATAATCATAGAAGGAATTGTATAAGGCCTGGAAGGGAGTGTCAACGACACATGTCCTTATTCGTCGAACGAACGTCGAATGAACGTCGAATGAATCGATCCTGCTTGAATGCTTACCGATTAACGCTTACTGCTTATTACTGCTTATGACTTTTCTTTACGCACGGAACGCCGGCGCAACGCTCGGCTGCTTCATCCATTCCAGCACCGGCATCAAGTGCAGGCCGGATACTTCGGACCGTTGGGCCTGGCTCAGCGTGTCGATGTTGGCGCCGATCCAGCGGTAGAAATCGGCCACGCCCGCAGCCTGCGTTTCGCCCAGTACCGGCGTCAGCGCTCCCTGGAAATCGTCGAACGCCAGCGAGTGGAAGTTGACGGTCTCGCCCATCAATTCGCTGAACCGCTCGGCCACCTGGTTGCCTGTCAGCCCTTCGGCTCCGGCCGCGATCAGCGTCTGGCCCGCAAGTTCCGGATGGTTCAGCGCATGGGCATGATACTGCGCCGCGTCTTCCGAGCTGACCCACGCGATCGGCTTGTCGGCCGGAACCGGGTAAGCGAACACGCCGTTCGAGACCAGACCCGGAATAAGCAGGTTTTCCAGGTACAGGGTCGGCTTCACGATGATGCACGGAATGCCGCTGGCCTGGGCCGATTCAATCATCCGGCGCTTGAGATCCAGATTTTCCGCGCTGACCGGTTCCGTCGGCAGGAAGCCGTTCGTGTTGATCACGATCAGTTTCGCGCCGCCTGTCTTGGCCGCTTCGATCGAATTCATGAAGTAGGCCGTCAGCTTGGCGGAATCGAACTCGATCGGCATGTTGATGAACACTTTATCCACGCCCGTATTAACCGAAGCGAGGAATTCCGCGTCGCCCAGATCGCCGATCGAAGCTTCGATGCCCTGTTCCCGCAGTTCCGCCGCGCTTTTCTCCTGACGTGTAATCGTCCGGACTGTCTTCCCCTGCTTCACGAGCAATCGTGCCACCGCTCCGCCCTGTACGCCCGAAGCTCCATAGACCAAAATGGTTTCCGTCATTTCATAACCCCTTTTCCAAATATCGTTTAGGCCGATTTCGAATCTGCCGTTGTACTTATCATAAGAAACAAGTAAACTTTATGTAAGTACGCACTTTGTAGATATTACGTATCCCGCGGGATACCATGGAGGTGATGGGATGGAACTTCGAACTCTCGATTCGTGCAGCAGCTGCCCGGTCGAATTTACGGTCAACCTGATCGGCGGCAAATGGAAACTGCTGGTCTTGTATCAGCTGATGACGCGCGAGACGGTCCGCTTCAACGAACTGCAGCGCCTGCTCGGTTCGGTCACGCATCGCACGCTGACCCGGCAGCTGCGCGAACTCGAACAGGACGGATTGATCAACCGCACCGTGTATCCGGAAGTCCCGCCCAAAGTCGAATACTCGTTGACGTCAAAAGGAAAAAGCCTGACCTCGATTCTGCTGCACCTGCAGGACTGGGGACTTGAGCACATGGACGAACCCGCGGCCGAATAAGCGAATTCCTTCAATCCAGGCGAATTCCTTCAATCTCAATCACGGCCGTATCGAAAAGGAGATCTGCACAAGCATGGGAATCATTCTGGACATGATCAAAGACAAAGTCGAATGTCTGCAAACCTACGACTTCCGCGAGCTCGAACGCGCGATCGACGAACGCGTCGAGATCAACAAGGGACTGCTGCTGCGCGTGAAGCACGTCCAGCACCAAGTCACGTTCGACCCGATCCGCAATAAGATGCTGTACAGCGCGGTCGTGCATTTTGCGGCGAATTAAGCGGAGCAATCCGAGCCTGAATGTTGCCGTATCCGTCACCCGGCATCCAAGCTCCAATAGCCGGTATCGAAAAAAGCCAATGTCAAAAAGCCCGAACCGCGCGAGTCTCGCGCCGTTCGGGCTTTTTTGTTGGCCGCTGCCTGTTGTCTTCGCGGCGCCGCCGGTTCCAAGCGATCCGGGATCCGGCCGACCGGCTCATCCCGGTTCAGACCGTCCGGCGCCGCAGCTCGTAGAAATACTGCACGATCGGATGCTTCAGCTTGACCGTCTCCGACATGTTCACGATACGCTTTTTGCCGACCCGCTTGTCGACCACGGCGAGCACGTTGAGCAGGATATCGCGGCTCTCCAGACTTTCTTCGATGGAAGACGCCAAGAACTTGTTCGCCGTCGCGACGAAGTTCGATTTGGTCAGCGCCGCCTGCGCGGCCAGCAGCTCTTTGGCATGCTCCGTCGCTTTGCGGCTTGCGGCCATCACTTTCAGGCGGTCTTCCGGGATCGGGCCTTTCGCGCTTGCGCGCACCGCTTCGATCTCCGCTTCGGTGACCGGAATCTCAAGATTCGGATCGTTTTTGATCTCGATCTCGCTCTGGTACCAGCCGATAAAATTGGACTTGTCGCCCATATTGAGAATATTCTTCTTGTCCACCGTGATATGGCAGGTGCCGGCTTTGTCGGGGACATACCGGTAGCTGGTCGAACGGTATTCGACCGTGCCTTTTAAGGCGGGCGCGAGAAAACTTTCCAGCTGCTGCTGCAATTTGCTCCAGGACATAAAGGTCCTCCTATGCTTGTTTCGAGTATGAGAATAAGGAACGGAAAATTCGGATAACGCTTCGATATGAAAAAGAGGATCGGATACGCACGCCCGGCCGAGTTCGGTCCGCGTGTATCCGATCCTTTATTTTAACATGAGTCGGGCGATTATAGCATCGTTTTGGCCCACGCATACGTGATGAAATCCGGCGCGAACTTCAACGCTTTGCTTCAACGGTGCGCGAATCTTCTCGCTTAGAACCGGATCATAACTTTGCCCCGGGGATGGCCGTTCGCGACGAGGCTCAACGCTTCGTTGATCTGTTCGATCCGGAATTCGGCAGGTTCGACGGCCGGCACGATGCCGCTCTCTTCGAGGATGCGCGAGACTTCGCGCAGCTGCTGCCCGTCGCTGCGGACGAAGATGAAGCGGTACTGCACGTTCTTCTTGCCCGCCCGGCGGTCGTATTTGGCGCCGGCGAGGCCGAACAGCTGTTTTTTCCAGAAAGGCAGGCCCAGATCTTGCGCAAAACGCTTGTTGGGGCCCGTGCGCAGAGACAGCAGACGGCCGCCCGGCTTGAGTACCGCCAGCTCGCGTTCGAATTCGTCCGGTCCCAGCGTATCGATCACGTGGTCCACGCTTTCGAGCGTTTCCCAATAAGATTCGGTCTTGTAGTCGATATAGCGATCTGCGCCCGCGGCGAGCGTCCGTTCCCGGGCACTCGGGCTGCCGCTGACGATGACGTGCAGCCCCATGCTTTTGGCAATCGGAACCGCCATTTGACCGAACGAGCCGGAACCGCCGGGAATAAACACACTCTCGCCGGGCCGGGCTTCCAGCTGCTCGCGCAGCCCCTGGTAAGCCGTCAAGCCGGTCAGCGCCGCCGCCGCTCCGGTGACGAAGTCCAGATGGGCCGGCAGCGGCGCGACCGCTTCGGCGTCGATCGCGGCGTATTCCGCGAAAGCGCCTATTTGGCTCAGCGGCAGACGGGAGTAGACGGCATCGCCTACCCGGAAGCCCCGTACGTTTTTGCCGACTTTTTCAATCACGCCCGTCAATTCGTTGCCGAGCGTCAGCGGAAATTTGTAATCCTGGATCAGCTTGACGCTGCCTGTCGCGATCAGCAGTTCCAGAGGGTTGACCGCCGCCGCTTTCACTTTGACCAGCACTTCGCGATCGTTTATGTCAGGTACCGGAATTTCGTTCACGGCCACCGTAAATGTTTGGGCATATTGGGTAATCTGTGCGGCTTTCATACTGAACAACCTCCTGAATGAATAAATATCTAAGTAACATTTATTTGATTTTGTAACTTTATCGCAAGCATAATCTTTCCGGTTACAAAAGTCAACATTTGTTACTTTATTTTTGTATGTTAAAATAAAACTGCCTCCGACCGAGTGTCAGGCAGGCAATCGACCCGAAAAGGAAGCGTTGAGCATGGCCAAAATTACGCAGGAACTTATTCTCACCACCGCCGAGACGCTGATGGAACGCACCGAGAAGTCCGAAGTGACCCTGTCGCAAATCGCGGACGAACTGGACATCACGCACGCGGCTCTCTATAAACATTTCAAAAACAAGCAGCAGCTCTGGACCGCCGTAGCCAAAAGCTGGTTCGAGCGCATGATCTCGGAGCAGATCAGGCTCGACCCGATCGATCCCGTTAATCCGGCCGATCCGAAAGAACGGCTCCACGATTGGCTGCGGGCTTTTGCCCATGCCAAAAAGCGCGCCTATCACGAAAATCCGAAGATGTTCGCGCTAAACACGCAGTATGTGGACAACCATCCGCTCGTACTGCGCGAGGTTCTCCAGCAGGCGTACCGCATCGTCGACGAAATGATGGGCTACGGCGATCCCCATTTCGAACGCGCCGAAGCGATCCTGTCCGCGTTCGCGGTATTCAGTCTTCCGTCCTTCAAAGACACCTGGAAGCTGCCGGACTATGAAGAACGGTTCGAGCGGATCTGGGCTTTGATAGAAAATGGAGTCTGATCCAAAAGGAAGTCTGACGCACGCCGGATCTAGGCGAACACTTCCCGGGCCGTATCCATAAAAGACGTCAGGATCGGCGACAGCCACTTGTCTTTGTGCCACAGCATCTGCGTCTGCACGCGCAGATCCGGCATGGACCACGGCAGAGCGATCAGTTCGCCCCGCTCCAGCTCGGCCCTGACCACGATCTCGGGCAGAAAGGCTGCGCCGATTCCCGACAGGGCGCACTGCTTGATCGCTTCAGCACTCTGAAATTCCAGATGCGTCAGTCCGTCGATGCCCGCCTGCTCGAACGAACGATCGAACATCGTGCGGTACGGGCAGCCTTTCTCATTCGTCAGCAGCACTTCCCCGTTAAAATCTGCCGGACGCAGCACTTCCTGCCGGGCGAGCGGATAATCCGGAGCGGCGAACAGGCGAAAATGTTCGTCCGCCAGCGGCTCCGCGCAGAAGACGCCGGAGCGAACCGGTTCGTCCAGCACGTAGACGAGATCCGCCGTTCCTTCCAGCAGCGCCGGCTTCAGCCCCTGATTCGGCACCGAGCGAAAGATCAGACGCACGCCCGGATACCGGGAGCGGAACTTCCGGAATACCGCCGGCAGCCGATACGCGCAGACGACTTCGTTCGCGCCGATCGTCAGCGTGCCGCTGAGCTGTCCGTCGTCATGCAGGTCGCTGCGGGCTTCGGCAAGCTTGTCCAGCACGTCCCGGGCATGGATCAAAAAGCGTTTGCCGGCTGTCGTGAGCACGAGCTGCTTGCCCAATCGGTCGAACAGGGGCACGCCCAGCTCCTGTTCCAGCGCTTTGATCTGCATCGTGACGTTGGACGGCACGTAATTCAGCGCTTCCGCCGCCCGGGTAAAATTCAGGGTCGACGCGACCGTGTGAAAAGTGTTCAGCTGCCGCAGTTCCATGTTCCTCTCTCCTTCGAACTTTCAATATTTTTGAAGACCATGATGAATTCCCTTCACTTTTATTGAGCGTAGCACGGTCCTATACTGAGCACAAGAACCGGCGCCAACACGCGCGGTTCGATACCGAAGGGAGAGAGATTCCAACATGGATTACGAAATTTTTGATTTGGGCGACGTCCTGCTGCAATCGGGAACGACGCTGCCGGACGCTTTTCTGGCTTATCGGACGTACGGCACCCTGAACGAACGCCGGGACAATGTGATCGTCTATCCGACCGCGTTCGGCGACACGCATACGCAGAACGAATGGCTGATCGGACCGGGCCAGGCGCTCGACCCGGAGCGCTATTTCATCGTCGTGCCGAACCTGCTCGGCAACGGACTGTCTTCGTCGCCGAGCAACACACCGCCTCCGTTTGACCGGGCCCGTTTTCCGCAGGTGACCGTCTACGACAACGTCGTGTTCCAACGTCGGCTGCTGCACGAGCGATTCGGCATTCGCCGGATCGCGCTCGTCGTCGGCTGGTCGCTCGGAGGTATTCAGGCGTTCCAATGGGGCACAAGTTACCCGGAGATGGTCGAACGGATCGCGCCTGTGGCCGGTATCGCCAAGCCCTGGCCCCACACGTTCGTCGTGCTGGACAGTCTCCGGGCCGCGCTGCTGTCCGCTGTGCGCTTCAACGAGGCTTCGCTGGATCGGCTGACGTCCGCGGATATGCGGGCCGTCGGGCGGGTATATGCGGGCTGGGGCTTGTCGCAAGCGTTCTACCGGGCCGAACTTTACCGGGAGATGGGCTTCGATTCGCTGGAAGAGTTCACGGCCGGCGTCTGGGAGAACAGCTTCATGCAGATGGACCCGCACAATGTGCTGTCCATGCTCCGCACCGGGCAGCATGCCGACATCAGCGACAATCCGGCGTACGGCGGCGATTTCGACCGGGCGCTTGCGAGCATTACCGCCCGGGCCTGCGTCATGCCGGGCAGCACGGACCTGTTCTGCTCGGCGGACGACAATGCGTACGAAGTGCGGCGCATGCCGAATGCCGTATTACAGCCGATCCCGTCGGTCTGGGGACATTTTGCGGGGCGGGGAATTCATGAACCGGATAACCGGTTTATCGACGAACGGTTGAAGGAGCTGCTCGCGTACGGGGCGGACAAATAGAGCTCTACCCCTTCGTCCAGTTGGCCGGACAGCGACAGTACGCGTAAAAGATAGCGGTACATCACGTCGCCCACGTTGCGGTCGCCGAGCACGAACAGTTCGCCGCCTTCGATCCGAATCAGGTCTACCGTCTCACCGGCATGGATAGGGGGCTTGATCCGCCGCCTGCAGCCCATCCACGGGATCGTCGCGACCTGCCCTCCCGGCCCGCCGTATAACCGCAGTTCTTCGCTGGCGTGGACCCGGATCATCGCCGTCGTTGCCTCTTGGGCCGCCATAAGCGTCGCCTTCCGATCACCCGCTGGGGATGTACGGGAATGTCGATCTTGCCGAGCACATGCTCTACGGTGCGCGTGTCCTTCGCCGGAGCTTCGGCTGCCGCAAGCCCCCCTGTTAATGCCAGGATCAGCGCAAGCTTCGTCCCCCGGCGTGCCCAGCTTTTTTATCGGCATATCCGATTTGTCTCATCTTTCCAATCCCCAAATGATAGTTATTCTCACTGACTTATCATAAGGAGCGGAAGGACTTCATTCAATGGACTTTTGCGCAAAAAAAAGAAGGTTGGCGGGAATGGGACGTAAAAGTGCATTTTTGCAGACCGTTTGTGAGGCTAGGGTCAATCAGCCGAAAAAAAGGATAGGAATGCAGTTGCACTCCTATCCTTTCGGTATGCGCCAGTACGAACGGCTTAAAACTCTTCAATAATGCTTTCTTTTGGAACTTTCGTTCAAATGCCTTCCCAAACATACAGCAGCTACTATCAACAAAAGAAAAACAGGCAGTGCCGACATGTTTCCTTTGAGAAGCGGTATAGTCTGAGAGATCAAGGCCAAGAACATAAGCCCGAGATAAAGCCATTTTCTTTGATGCGGACTCTTGAGCCTCGTAGCCATGAACTTTACCGCCGTAAAGAGCAAAAGAAATGCCACGATTGAAATTAGGATAGTCACAACGATGTGAATCTCCTCCTTCACATTTGAACGAACTGTACGGCTTCCTTATCTATTGGTTGTAGACTCAAAGTACGGAGCAGGCAGCCAATGTATATTAAGTGTAACACCTTTCCCCATATTGTGTGCAGACATTGAATTGGCTATCATAAATGCGCCTGCCGAGACTAGCGCCGCTGCAATTGTAGCCGCATGAGCTCCGCTTACTCCTGCTACTGTCGCAACAAGTCCCCAAATCACTCCGGTTTGTGTCAGCGTATAAATCTGATTTTGGGTTTCTTGGTCGTTAAACGTTATAGCCACACCCCACCAATACGCATTGCTAAAGGCATTTGTCGTGAATTCGCCAGGGCCAGGAGCTTCAATCATAGGTGCTATTCTACCGAGAGTTGCAGTATTCCCATTTACAATAAGTGCCCCTGATTGAATTTCAGCATTAATTGTATTTACTCCCCGTTCAATTACGCGATAGACTTCGCTGCTTACTTTGGTTTTACCTTCTTCCGCAATATGTAAAAATCCGTCGGAGCCTATTGCAATGTACTCGTTGATCGCAACGGCTCCTGCAAGTAATTTCTGATCTTGATCCGTCTCACCAAAAGAAATCATTGGACGGTTCTGGATGGAACTAATATTGGAATTCTCTTGCGCTAACGTTCTAGCAGAAACCGGAGCAGCAGAAGCGCTTAAAACCAAAAGACCGGCACTAATTGCAATCAAGCTTTTTTTCATCTCCAAAAGTCTCCTTCTTAAAAAGAATTTTGACAATCCCAAAATCAATTTGAACTTATTTACTTCTTAAACTTAACACGAAAAATCCTAAAATATAACTTTTTGTATATAATAGGTTCTAAAGTATGAGCTTAAATGGAGATGGAGATTTAAACAGGTACTTAAGTCTATTAATTACTATTTAAATAAAAATATAGAAGGATCTCATAATAGGTTTTAACAGATTTCAATCCAAACGAAAAAAAGAGCCGCTCGAAAGCGCCTCTTTTTTTTCGTTTACGTTCTATATGAGGTTCGGCTTGTTTTACGGTTGCTTTTCAAAAAAGTTGTTCAGAAAGTATAAGAATCTCCGTCGTCCGGCACGAGAATGTGGTCAGAGATCCCTTTTTGAGCCGCAAAATCCCTCAGTTCCGTCCGCGACAGATTCCAGTGGTTGACGGCTTCCATATGGACCGAGAGGATGCGGGCGTTCGGCGCGGCCTGGTGGACATTATGGATGTCTTCCGCGTTCATGACGAGCGAACCGCCCTGCAGGAACTGGTTATCTCCGCCGTTAACGACGATCACTTCCGGCTGATGCGTCTCGATCGTCCGCCGCACGGCGTCGTACCAGACCGTATCGCCGGCGACGTACAGCGTCTGTTCGCTGTCATGCTTGAATACGACGCCGCACACGTGACCCGCCATTTGCAGAATGTCTCCGCGTCCGTGCTCGCCTAGCGTTTTGATCAATCGAATGCCTTCAAAAACCGTGTTCTCGTCCAGCACTTCGACCTGTTCAAAGCCGGCAGGCCAACGAGCGGATTGTTCTGATCGGTTCTTGCGGCATTGGGAAAAGCAGGAAGCGTGCCCTGCTCGGACAGAAACGGATCGATCAGGAATTTCTTGCCCGCATACCGGACGATCAGCGTAGCGTTGCGAATCAGTTGAATGTTCATTCGTTCCCTCTCCTTCTGTGCGGCGTGCGATTTGTCGGATATCTCCATGATAGACGATACTTCGACAGGGATCGATCGTTTGACGAAACGCTTTTGGTTCGAATCTTTTCGCGGTGAAAAAAAGGTGATGATCCTGCCCTTTTGAGAACGACAAAGCGGCTTAAAGAATTCCTAAACGATGAGCTTTTGAAATTCAAAATCGAAGTAGAAGCCGGTGAATATATTGCTCCTGAAAAAATGACTTTTGCAGCTTTTGTCCAAGAATGGAGGACCAAATATGCGGAGCGACACTTAGCCGAAAAAAACCTAATTCTCTACGAGTCACATTTCAAAAATCGAATCCTTCCACAGTTTGGTCATATGCGCCTGGATCAGATCAAGCCTCTTCACATTTTAGAATTTTTAGAAACCCTATCACGTAGCGGAAATCGAATGGGCTTTCGCAAAGGTAAGATATCGTCCGGAACTATTGAAGTCGTTCATAGAGTATTAAAAAATATATTTACACGCGCAGTAGAGTGGAAACTCTTAAAGGAAAATCCTGTAGCCAAGATAAAGAAACCACGAGTCAAACATAAAGAGGTACGCCCATACGATGAACAGGAAATAAAACTTCTTTTAATCACGCTTCAGCAGGCTCCTATTCACTGGAGAATCATGATAACTCTGGCACTGATAACCGGCTTGCGTAGAGGCGAATTATTGGGTTTAGAGTGGCATCACATCGACTGGAAAACAGGAGTTATTTCTGTAGAACAAAGTGTAACTCTCTCCCCTGGTGGTGAAGCGCATGTCAAAGAACTCAAAACCAAAGGCTCAAGGCGTAAGGTAGCTATACCCCTTGCTATGCTCAGAGAACTTAAAGAGTACCGTTCGTATAAGATGGACGAGTTTGAAAAGATCGGGGATCGCTGGCAAGGGAATGGGCGTTACTTCGTTTTCAGTCATCCGGATGGCAGTGCTTTTCACCAGGAAAGACCTTACCTTTGGTTTCGTGATTTCCTAAAGAAAAAAGGTCTTCGTTATATTCGGTTTCACGATCTGCGACACACTTCAGCTACGCTACTGATCAATCAAGGCATACATGCTAAGGTTATCTCTGAAAGGCTAGGACACGGCAATATAGGGACTACTATGAATGTGTATGGTCATGTTTTACGAGCGGCGGATCAATCGGCTGCAGACAAATTTGAATCGGTTTTAGAACTTCATTCAGATCAAGTAGATAAAAATGATAAACGCGAAGATAGTAGATAGTAAATAAAAAGAACCAGCGCTACTGACTGGTTCTTTTTTTGAAATTGTAGTGCGCGTCTTCAGTATTTCTTGAAGAACCCAGATTCTACTTCATATATTCTTTAAGTTTTACAACCTGCTCAATTAAGTAACCGTTAACCACATAAATATATGTTTCTTCAATAATATCCATATAATCTTCTAGGTTTGTAAAAGACTTCGGCAACTTACTTACGACCAAAATAAATCGTTGGTACTCTTCTCCTTCACTCACAAAATCCACTAAGCCGAAAGCAGGCTGCACACGAGCCAGACGGCCTTCTTGTTCTTCATAGTAAGAAATGACTGATGCAATATCGCTAGGAAAGCACCGCCATGAATCAGTTTGCTTTGCCCGAAACTCGATCACGGTCTCAATTTTTTGCAAACTAATCGCACCTTCGCGCTGAACTTGCTCCAAACGACGTTCACGCCGTACTTCTTGCTCCCGGATATTGCTCTCATATCGGTTAATATTAGCGCTATTTCGAGCAGCATCCCCTTCATCAATAAACTCTTGTAATCGACTTTTCAGCTCTTTAAGCCTCACTTCGAATGCTTGGTTCAGTCTTTCTTCCTTCTCAATCGCCTGCAGCTCTCGGGTACGACGCAGATCTCGCTGTTCATTAATAGCAAATTTTTTAGCTTCCTGCAATAAGCGTTCTGGTAGCGGCGGGCTCTCTGTGAATTCTAGGTCTATGCTATATAACCAATGAGCGGATAATTCTACAGTTTCTCCACTCTGTCGTAATCCAAGCACCTTTAGTTGATTAGATACAACACGGTCATTTCCATCGCGCAATCCATAGCTAAATACAATTACCTCAAGCGGTTCAGGCGTCTGCAAGTTAACAGAATATGATGTAAACCTATTCGCTAAACGCTCTTCTTCGGCCTTAGTTAATAACAATGTAACAAGCGGATGCCCAGCCGTAATCAATGCTATTTCACTAGTTGCACGCTTACGATCTGTCGTTAACAGCCATTCATCTTGTTTAGGAAGATGTAGTCCCAGCGATTTTGCCTTCTGCGTTACGCTTCTTGGCACATAGCTAATCCGAAACACTTGCTTAATTCTCTCAGTAGGCGACATGCCTTCCTTTTCCAACTCGCGGCGTAGAAATCGACTGTACGCCCGTTGAGGCAGCGCACGCAGCTGCATATCATTGAATGATTTGCGGACTCCAGGTAAATCGACTTTGTCCGCTACGCGCTCCTGCTTGGCAAGCTCAATAAGCTCAGCATGTTCTTCAGATAATACCTTGTCCATCTTAGCAATGACCTCGTCCAAATGCTCCCGATTCTCGATAGATTCCGCCATCAAATCTTCCAAACGTAGATCATAGGCTTCCAGAACATCTCCTAGAAAGTTGTATACCAAATCACTTCCTAAGTCAGTACGCATAGCCTCTAGCTTCCCAAGAAGCTTGTCCAGCACAACCCCTTCTCGGGTATTAACGGCCACTAAGTTGAAAACGAACACTTCATTTTTCTGACCAATCCGGTGAATACGTCCCATGCGTTGTTCCAGCCGGTTCGGATTCCAAGGTATGTCGTAATTAATCATTTGATTACAGAACTGCAAGTTGATTGATTCGCCACCGGCATCAGTAGCAATCATGACTGGTACCTCATTGCGAAACAACTCTACCGCTTGCGCACGCTTTTCCATATTCATAGAACCTTCAATAATAGCAATGACACCAATTCGTTCTGTAAGTCGGCGCTGCAAATAATTCAGAGTATCTTTCGACTCTGTAAAGATCAGCAGCTTTTCTCCACCTGCGATCAGTCCATTCGGCCCAAATAAAGTTCGTTCCAGTTCTGCGTATTTGTACTCAATATCATCTGCTCGAATTCGCTCGGTAAGCTCGATCAATTGAGAGAGCTGATCGATCTCCACCTGCAATTCATAAGGATCATAAGAAGTACTTGCTCCCAGCATTTCTTCTTCCATACGCTCTGCTTCTTCCAAAGATAGCTCATCTTCATCAACAAAACTTTGCTCCAACCGTTTTGCTTCTGCTTCCGCTATGGTACGCAGACGATCACGTCTACGTAAGAGCGATAAGTAGATTGCTTCGATGGAGGAAGATAAGCGACGCTGTAAAAGCATCATCGCAAAGGTCGTAGACCGATTTTCTTCACGCTTCGCCCGATTAAAATGCTCACGAACATAATCTGTAACTGCGTTATACAGCTCAATTTCAGCTCCGGATAAATTAAATGCTAACGTATGAGTCGTGCGTTTTGGAAACAATGGGGTTCCGTCGAACTGCACCATGGATTCTTTCAATCGTCGGATTACAAATGGACGTGCCGTTGCTTCAAGTTCATTTGCTCCTACATAAGGATTAAACAAATCTTCGTCTAAGAGACTGAGAAGATGGCGGTAATTCTCACGATCGCCTTTATGAGGCGTAGCGGTTAGTAATAAAAGATGCTCAGTCTTTTGCGCTACCTCCTCACCTAACCGAAAAAGTTTTGTTTTTCGAATCGAACGCTTTTTCTTGGAAGACTGCGTATAGGCAGCCATCTTGTGAGCTTCGTCTACAATAACAAGATCGAATTCCGTTGCAAGAATCGATGACTTGATCTCATCTCGCATCGCCCAATAAAGCGAGCAAATGATTTTATCATGTGTTTCAAAAGGATTTCCGCTGGAGATGGATAATAATGCTTTATTTACAATAGTAAATGGCTCGCCAAATTTAGATTGCAGCTCTGCCTGCCACTGGGTCAATACAAGCGGAGGCACAAGAACCAAAATTCTTTTTGCCGTTGCTCGAGCCAATAGTTCACTGACCAGCATACCGCTCATAATCGTTTTTCCAGCTCCCGGATCATCAGCCAGCAGAAAACGGACGCTTGGCGTCCGCATCATTTTGGAGTAAACCGCTTCTATCTGGTGAGGAAGTGGCATCACATTTTGATTGCCTCGCGACTGGTGATCAGCGTACGACATGTCTTGTTTAATTAGATAATACTGCAGTAGATCAACGATAGTATCATTGTCCAATTGATCTTGAATAACATCAGACACTATTAACTGATCCAATTCTTCCGTAAGAATATAGTCTTCATAGAATCGGTTGGTGCGGCGTCCTTTTACTTGCGCTAAATATCCAATGCCTGCTTCTTCCGTAAAGCTGATGACTTCGATTGGTTCAGCCCACTTCGGCCCGCGGATTATTGTTCCTTTCTCATACATAGAAGCACCTCATCTTAGAAATCGACCTTGGTTAAGATTCCATTAAACTTTTGATAGTTCACTTTCACGCCATCATCTAAATCAATAGCAATTTGTTGACGAGCGTAACTATCTAACTTATCTTGGAATGCTTCAAGCTCTGCCACTCGCTGTTGATAAACCTTCAATTGTTTAGTTTTTTCTCTTTTCGCCACAGGGCTCAGCGTACCAGAATCTAATTCCTCTTGCGTTACTTTTGAAAGAGAACGCCATTGGTTTAATAAAATGACAAAATAATTTTGCATTGCCAACCCTAACGTGCTAGGTGTGTAGCGATGCATATAAATTAAAGCTTGCATACCTTTGTGCTTCCCACTGCTAATCAACCAATAAATAGGGCGTTTTTTATAAATTTGAATATGATCTTTAATAAAATCTTTTACAAAGTAGTTTCGAATGGTTTGTTCAACAGTCTCTTTCGATTTCTCACCAATTTGTTCAGCAATCCATTTAAGATTTACCTCAAGAGTTTGTACTCCGTAGATATTTATTAAGAATTCTTTTAGGCGTAAATAAATATCCTTAGAGTCGCTAAATACATGCTCATCCGTTAAGCCAACAATTCCATCTTCTGCTGGTAGAAAAGAATCGTAATATGACATGTCCCAATTGCCACCTGCAAAAATCAGACCTTTATGATCTATAGAATATCGCCCAACTAAACACCCTATAAAGTATGAGAGTAAACCTTTTGCTTTTTCCTTAGAATTACTTCTATCTGTATTACTTGATAAATTTTCTTCTTTATAAAATCCCGTTTCATAAAATCGTTCTACCATCTGATCAAGCTTTTCTTCATTATCTTGGAGTTGTAACAATTGACTGTTCATGTTCTTATTATCTTTTTCGTCGGCCTCAGCAAGCTTAGAAAAAGTATAATTTTCATGTACCAGAGCCATTTGTTTAAATTCCCACGACGTTTCAGAACGATCCCACAACACTTTAGCTATTTGTACATTTTGTTTAGTTAGTTCACCTATATTGCTAGTTTGATAATCCAAAGGAAGAGGAATGCTTTTTATATGTCCGATTTCAAAGCCGATAGTTGGAGATAAAATCTTAAGAAACTCTCGTACAGAATTAGAATTCAATACTCCTAACAATCTCCATAGATCTTTACTCTTGTCTGTATTAAGATAAATGGCAGGTCCCTTGTGACTGGCAATCATTCCAGCCGGTAAGTGTCTGAAGCTAGGTTTTCCTGAGGAAATTAAAGACCACGTGATTCCTTCCTTAAAGTGATAACCAGGATTCCTGAGTACAGACTTCGTAAACCTTTTAAGTTCTTCTCCATCATTTTCCCAATTGATCACGTACTCTAAATTCCCATACCATTTCAAGTAGCTTCCTCCTTTATTAAAAGGAAACCATTTGTATGCGCTTGTTTGTGCTTCTTCTCTATTTTTCATATTGAAGCCAATCTTCGTATAGTCGATCTCCCACCAATAACGGAGAAATCGATTATCGTCCGCTGTTGCTAAGCCTTGCCGAACATCGGCTACTTGATTTAATGACGGATTTTTCAAGAATATCTCGCGTTCAATTGCACTAGCCCAATAAGCGATTGGAGTACCCGGAATATCCGAAAAATCTTGAATTTTCGGTGTATATATTAACTTGGAATCAGCTTTTAACATCACCATTTCTTTTGCAACTGCTGTAGAAGCATCGACCAAGCGATAGAACTTTCCTCTATAGTGAGGTCCTTGCCACTCACGCAATACATAAGCAGTACTCTGTACCACTTCTCCTCCAATATCCTCAAACGCACGAGGTCCTAAATGCAGCATTGAAGTAATGGTCGTTTCTCTTAATAACTTTATTCTTAATTTTTCATAAGTCATAAGAAACATCCATGAATGCTGATTAATCATCGCATTAAACCCGTACTGCTTAGTGTACAACTTGTTACGTTCCATAAACATTGCAAACAAGTCTGCCTTTGATAACGAATAGTTTTTATTTGCAAATGTTGACAGCTTTGTACTCATCGTTGACCCACTCATATAAGGTGGGTTTGTTACCACTACATCGTATTGCCGAGTCAAGTATTCTTGTTGAGTCATAAGCTGCCAAATTAAACGAAGCTGACTATTCCCATCGGTGGTTGGCTCAAACAAAGACCCTTGCTTTTCATTTTCTTTATCAGATTGACGAAATAAAGAATTCAGTCGAGCAACATCTACAAATGGTGGTTGAAGCAGTGATCCATACTCCCTTGCATCTTCATAATTGTTCAAAAGTACTTGTATTGCTTCTAAATCTTTGCCCTGAAATGTTAATTCTAAGTATCCCATGTCTAATTCGTTTGATGATTCAATAGAAATAACATTAGGAATAATTCTTGACCGCCAGAAGCTAGACCCACTTGCCTCTACTGCCTTCATCATTAATGTGAACGCTGTGAGTTGAGCGGCACGACGGTCAACGTCCATGCCAAATAGATTGTATTTAAGAATAAGCTGAGCACTTTCTCGCTTCGAATAACCTTGTTTTATATAGGTTGCGAACAACAAATCAAACGCATAAGTGAGAATATGTCCTGATCCACAAGCAGGATCTAGCAAACTAACGTCTTCCAACATAATATTTTTATAACGAATCTGATCTAATGCTGACTGCACATCTACGCTTTGTTCTACTGGCTCTACATAATATTTCCACTCAGTGTTCAGATTAATATCTGGATAGGATTCCAATAATAATTGTCCGAGTGAATTTTCGATCATATAACGAACAATCCATTTGGGCGTAAACAATTGAGTTCTGGCTGGTAAGTGCTCATGAGGAACTTTCTTCAATCTCATTGCAGCGTCTTTAGCTTCTGAGATGTAAAATTGATACAACCACCCAATTGCTTCTACCCCATCTTCAAAACTCTCTGCCAACCCTTCCGCATTCAAAATTCGTTCGATAATACCGCCAGGTTCAAGCATCTTGTCCGGAAGCACCAATTCTGTCCAATCCTGAAGTGGCTCAAAAAGAAACGGCATAACTTCACCAAGTTTATTGGCAGAAGCTAAGAATAGCTTTCGATAAGCAGATTCTTCTTCATTCCGTAGCTTCAAATCTTCGATTTCTATTCTATTTACAGATAAGTGACCATAATTGTCCATAATTTCTGGACGACGGGTAAGTGAATCATGCTCAATAATTTTAACGTAATCCGGTAGCAATCTTTTGACTTCCATATAACGGATTGCAATAAGACGGTTAAACCATGTGTAGGCTAACTCTTCAATCAACTGTTCATAGCCAACCTTTATACGTTCTTGATACAAAGATTGAAAAGCTTGCTTATTGTAATCGAGATAAACTTGTCCATTAACGGTAATAGTACTGCCTGCTTGGTTAAACCAAGTTGAGAACTCTGGAAGAGTAAGAGCGTCCAGACCTAAGCGTTGTAGCCGTTTTTCTACGGCATTACGCAGATTTACTCGCTCTTTTGGTGCAAACCTTTCTAGCGCTCGTTTATTCATCCATGTGCTCCTTCATTTTAGTTTGGCCTGTGTTATCGATGTGGCAAAATGTTAATGAAATAAGAATAAGACTGATAAGGCAACCAATTTCCATTACCATCAGGTGATTCAATGATAAGCTGTACCTCGCTCTGAAGAGGATAATCTAATTCAAAGAGCTTCAATTCAATTCGATATTCTAGTTCACTTCGCTTTTTGGCATCAAATATACATCGAACCACATTTGAGACACGCTGCTTGTTCTGCTGTAGACTAATCCTTACTAAGCGCTCCTGAATTCCCGGTTGGATTACATCCGTCTGATAGAAAACAAACTTAGGATTCCGAGTAGTAATCAATCGATTGCTATCGAGCAAGCTGACAGCAACTTGCTTATTTCCACTCCCTGCAGCCTCAACAACAATAACCGGAGTAATACGCTCCTGAGCTGTAATTCCTCCGTGCATAAATTTAGTCCCATTTCCACGTCGAAAGCGATTTAAACCATCAGCCAAGATTACTTTCATCTTTGATAGTGGAGTATGTTCCTGCGGTACTTGCGTGGCACCATATTCAATACTAGGATTACTTGTTTCTGTATATAGAAGAAACCGATTATTTCCTTCTACAGCTTCTACTCGATCTGCTATTGCATGGGTATACGTAGTTGCTTTTTCACTTAAGAACAGATAACCATGATCAGCTGTTACTACGATTCGCTTAGCCTCCATTGCAATAAGAGCCCTTACTGCTGTTTCAATCTCAAAAATCGCGTCTGTTGTTGCAGCGAATGCTTTATGTTCTGTGACAGCCTTATCACCTAAAGCATCAATGATATTGTGATATAAATACACCACCTCTTTGCCACGAACAACAATATTTCGTTCACTTACACGAAGTCTCATAAAATCTGCCAAGTTGTAGGCTATGGCTGTACTCTCTTGCTGCAAAACTTTCTCACGATCTTGAAGTCCTGATGTGGGCTTTCCTCCTATATAAACGATGTTGTTCTGAAATGTCATCTTGCCACTTTGCGGTAGCAGGCTCGCCATATCTAACTTGGTGAATGTAGGAATTGATGCTTGCATAGCCTGGCAAGTTACACTTGCCCTCACATTACTTTGCAGCCTCTCTGCAAGCTCTACACCTGCTTCATAACGTAGTGCATCGGATATGATGACGTATTGCTTTGCTTTTGTCATCAACCTTGGTACCTGGACATACTTTTCGTAAAAAGAAGTTTGCACCG
The DNA here is from genome assembly GCF_008634075.2 of Saccharibacillus sp. WB 17. NCBI lineage: Bacteria > Bacillati > Bacillota > Bacilli > Caryophanales > Paenibacillaceae > Saccharibacillus > Saccharibacillus sp. WB 17. The sequence goes on from NZ_VPFK02000018.1 coordinate 56,117, forward strand.
GTATATTGGATGAATCGCGAACTTGATCAACTAAACGTACTGCTTGTGCAGCACGAGTCAACAAGTAATTCTGCTCATAACTATGTTGAATGGACTCATAACTTTCAAGGAAAACTTCATCATCCAATCCTTCTACAGAGATAGATAAGTGTCGATAAAGCTGATCAATTTTATATTCGACCTGTACATAATTCTCATACAAGTCCTGTAAAGAACTCGGCTCTATAGGAAGTATATGCAGTATCTCATTTAACAAATTTCGCAGTTCTAAATACACGAGAAGATAGCTGTACTGATTGCGTATCTGCTTTGTGTAATATACAGATTCCACAAGCTCGCGTTGTTCGAGCGCAGCCCTCCAATGTTCTAAGCTTTCTGGAAATTCAGTTTGTAGAATATCTTGTCGTATTCGCTCCAGTAGTACCTCATCAACTACTACGAAAGTTTGAAAGCGTAGTAATTCTTTTAAAGCATATGCACGCAAATCATCATGGATTTGATATCGTTCAGCCCATTTTTTTGTCGCCGACAACCATACAAGTTGCATTGATTTATCTTCCAGCATTTGATGATGTAAGTCCGCTAATTGGTTAATCTTATGTGACTTGAGAGGCACCAATGACGGCGTCAATAAACCACCCTCATGCAGAAAAGCACTGGTTATGATAATATCTGTTACGCTATCCATAAAGTCTTCCGTTAAGTGTTCGACAGCTAAATAATCTTTTATTCCTGTAATCAGTGAATGGGTAAATTCCATCTTTTCAATATCTATCAACACAGCATAATCATGATTATGCCATTTTTGAAGTAGAGCTTGTAATATTGCTTTTATATCAGGCGTACTATTTGTTAATACCGCCAATAAGTGAATTTCTGAAATTATTCCGGGAGTTTGCTTTAGTATCTTTTCTAAATTCGACACGCGCCGAGCAGCATTAAAGAATTTCGGATAACTCATTTTTAAACGCCGTAATGACATTTCGTCGGTGTTCCACTTGCTAGCTAAAACCGATACATCATCACTCTTAAAAATCGTTCCACATCCAATAACGGAATGAAGAGCATCAAGTACAGACGAATCTACTGCCCGAGAAGTATACAGCACAAAAGAAGCATGTCTGGATTCTCTTTCAACCTCCCGTTTCAATTGCAAAATAGATTGTTCGTTCAGCTCTCGTACTTGGACGGAATCTCCTAACAGTTGCTGTAGAGTTTCAACTTCCCATTCCCCATCGGGTTCAATCCAAGTAATAATTGCCCTTTTTTTAGAAGCAACTTCAAGGGAAAGCAGCTCTTGAAGTGCCTGAATTTGTCGCTCCATATAGCTGTCTCCTATACCATTAACGTTCTCTAACAATGGTCCCTTCCGATAATTTAGCTAACAGTTCTGCTCGTAGCCTTGTCAGGGCTTCTTCTATATCTCTTTCGCTTTCGAAACGATCTTGTTTGGCAAAAAGAGTCTGCATAACATTTCCAGCACCATAAAATACAATTGGCGATTTATATTCTTCACTCTCCTGCTGGACAAGTTCATTGAGCTTTTGTTTTGTACTACTTAAAATAAAAGTCGCCTGATTTGCCATACTAGTTAACTGTGGTATTTCTGTGGCTCGAATTACGCTCTGTTCTATGGAGACTAACTCCATCTTAGCTTGTTCGATTACCAATTCTTGTTCCTTACTATCTTGTGGTAATTGATCGAGCTGTTGTTCCGCAATCTTAAGCGACACCGTAGCACGTTGTCGTTCTATTTCCAAATATTTCTTCCAATAGGCTATTAGTTCTTGCTGCAAATTTTGCAATTTTCTAAGGTTTTGTCCCGGTAGACGATCAGACTCTATCATTTTCTTAAATTGTAGCGCACTGGCTTGAATAGAATCTGCTGACAAGGTAGCTAAGTTGATATCTTGTCGATGTATATTAGCAAAATGCTCGATTTCCTTAAAGGCCATGTAGTCCCGGCCTTCTAGATAAAAATCGGATAAGTCACTCAATGTTTCACTTGCTTCAACGAAAGTGTCTACGCCAGCTCTTTGAAACCAAGCTAATTTCGCCTTCTCATCTGGTTGTGCTTTATATAAGCCAATTGATGCCTGAATAGTTACTACATCTTTTAATCCTGGATGATACTGCAGAGCATTCATTTTATGTTCAATTTCGCTGAGCGGTTCATAGAATTTTTGATTGACTTGTTCGTCAATAAAATGAACAATTTCTTCGATCGTTTCTCCTTTGATGGATTCATGGATATCAAAAGCGCGACGAAGAGTATTTGTTAGAACATTTAATTCCTCTTGACTTACTGATGCAACCTGCTCCAACAAAATTTTGGACCTCTCTGATTTTCGATCTAATATAGCAACAAAATCAGTAGTTGCAGGTGTAAGAGGTTTACCACTATATCTCAATTTCAGCTTTTGATCGGCATACAGAGCTAACACAACACCTATCGTATCGCGTTCTTCCCATCCATATGGAGCATCCGTATAGCGATCCACAAGCATTTCCAAAGTAACTACATTTTTATTAAACATTGCATTCAAAAATTGATTGACATCATAGCAACCCGATGGAGAATAGGCTTCTAGCGAATTGAAATTTCCAGTCGCTAGTTTGTCCCAATCTTCTTTATATGTTTTTAAAGCTAACGAAGTTACTAGTTGCATCTTTGTATAGGTTTTAGCAATTAGAGTTTTAAATGCATCTTCTAAACGTAAATAAATGTCTCCGCTCTTAATCTGCAATTCTTCGTCATTCACTAGAAAACCTGCTTGTTTTACCGCCAGCTTTAATCGCTCTACTGCTATAGAGTCCAGCTCGTTAGATTCAAACCTTTTCTTCTCTACGACCGCAGCATTATAGTCAACGGTTGGATTGGCTCTAGCATTTCGAACATACCGATCAATTTTTAGCTTTCGATTTAATAAATCAAACACTTCTTGGTACTCATGTTCAGGCAAGCAAATTCGAACTACACCTTCACCGGTAGCTAAAAGCTGATAAGTGCCTGTTTCAACGCGAAGCCTAAGTGCTTCCTGTTTACCACCTTCACGTTGTTGATTATAGTAAGCTTCAAATCTAGTCACTCGTCCATTCACCGTTATGCTACGCCGTTCAACTGGAATGACGGTTGTAAACAAGTGCTTCTGAATGAGAGACTCGATTTCCGAATCTTCAACCTCAATTTGCTTGATTGCTTCGTTAGCTTTTCGTTCTTCACTGGTCAGAAATTCATAAGTGCCATCTAACTTTTTCGAAACGAATAAACGTCGTACTAATCGCTCCAATGAAGTTTCCACTTGAGTTGCAGTTTGGCTCAGGCTACCTTGTACATTTGTAATCAACATTACGGCCAAGTTATCAATTTCTGATCTAACTGTTGTGTTTTCTAGGCCACGGACAAAATATAACAAGTGAAGAACAGGTAAATCTTTGGTTTCTAATTTCCCTTCTTTAATAAGATCGCTTGCATGTTTCATTGTATTCACAATAACCGGGTCTAATTGTTGTTCAATAGAAGGATAATATTCTGCCATAGATACCAGGCTGCCTAATTGTTCGTCACGACTTTGTAGAATAGCTAACTGTGCCGCTGCAATGATTGTTCTTTCCCCTTGTGAAGTACTGGCTCCCCCTTCACCCTGCTCTCGAATTTTTTGAAATATAGCCTGCAACATAGGAATCTCATAAGGTACCAACGGATACATAGCGATGAATTCCTCTTCGTCCTGATAACCACCGCTAAATTTTGTTGTGTCATTCTTGAAAGCTAATGTAGTTTGAAGAAGATCTTTTTGGTTCTGATAGATCTTTTGAAGTGCCGTTATAGCTTCAGGCTTCTTTTCTAACAAACGCTTCTTAATTACTTCATCTGTATCGCTACTAGTTAAATTGATTCGGGATTTGAAACGCGCTTGAATTTTAGAATAATCATCTTCTTTTCCGTCTTTCGTTACATCGTTCAAGCTTTTCTGAGAAGTTACAACTACCCATACTTGTCCCAATCCGATTGAACCAAACAACTCTACAATAGTTTGGAGTTCCAAAATAAGCTGCGAGTTATTGCCAATATATTGGCTGATCTCATCAATAAGGAAGATCAATCTATAATCAGGGTTTCTGTTTTTGGCATAGTTAGAAATCAGTTTGACGATATCTTCAATCGTCAAATCAACCTCACTCATAAAAAGTGACTTGGCATCTGCACCATCATAACCAATCATTTGTAACGCTATTTCAGCCTTCTTGGAGTATAACTTGACCTTATCTCGTCCTTCTGACCAAGTTTGGTTCGTAGACTCTTTGAAAGCCGCAATGAATGCTTCATATTTATTATCTTCTAAGAGGTGATGTTCTCCTTGTGCAATTTTGGCATATTTCGATAAACCGATCATTTCATTAAACTTGTTATATAAAATCTCGGCTATACCTGACTTCTCATTTTTTTTCATTGTAGACTGTGCACTGATGTTAAAAGTAATAGTTTGGTTCTGCATTTTTACTGCTTCATCAATCCATGTCTGGAGCTCAGAGTCTGTTGTTTTTTCCTTGAGAAAATCAGCAGGACTCTTTTCTATTCCCTCAGGCCCTAAGGCTGCTTTATTCTCCAGCATATAGCCGATTATTTTCATAAAGTGAGATTTTCCTGAACCAAAAAAACCGGCAATCCATACTGCCGTGTCAGTGGTAGGCGCATCTTTTGATTTTATATAATGATTCAGAAAGTCTTTAAGCTGCTTCTCACCTTCAGTTGTTAAGACAAACTCCTCAAGCTCGTTATACCGAATTTCATTATTATGTTGTTCAGCTTGGATTACTGCTTGAATAGGGCGACCAATTTTTTTTTGGAATATATCTTGAAGTTGCATATGTTTCCTCCATTACGCTATGATATAAATTTGATATTCGTCCTCTGTAGCTTCATGACGGCCAAACAAGCTTAACTGGGTTCCATTAAATATGCCCGGGTAGAAGACTACAATCCGCCGCGAATTACCCGATACTGCCAGACGCTTCAACAACCCACTCACATGAATAAAAGGATAAGCAGTTCCAACGCCCGTTAGTAAAATAAGTTCTGCCTCACCAGCTAATACATTAAAGCCTTCTACAATGGATTCTCCATCATTAAGTGTAGGTTCGACTGCTTCTAAAACTTCGGCTAGTCCTTCTGTTTTTATCATTTCATCGATGGCTTCTAAATCATCTTTAAAAACTTCTTGAAATACATCAAATAGATTCACTTCGACTACTGCTTTGCCGACTGTTTCAGCCCTATCCAGAAGCTTAGCCGTTCCCTCTAAGACTATATGCTCTTCCTCTAACTGATAAACAAACAGATAATAAGGAATAATGGTTCTTTGTTGTTCTAAAAAATCGTCATCGAAAAGCCGCCGTTCCAGAGTTAATAAACGTTCTTGTATTTGTTCCACAGTTTACCATCCTTCAAATTGTTAAGTGATAAGGCGTTCTTCTTTCAAAGTAAGCTGTAGTCTTATCCGAAAGTAATAGTTGATATACTTGAAAGGAACCCGGACTTACTTTTTTTATTAAATTCCCTTTTTGCAACATAGTGAAGATCTGGGTTCTAATGCGCCTTATACTACTGTCTGACCAGCTTAATAATTCAGGCTCTTGAGTATGCTTATGTTGATAAAATTGATCGAACTCACCTATAAATACAGGCCGATCAATACGATCCATTCTAGTCACAAGCCATTCAAATACGAACTCGTATGGCAATCGATAGACTTCTAGATAACTCATTAAAATAAGGGCTGCTTTATCATTCGTGTTTGCTTGAGCTAGAAGTTCCAATCCCTCGTCGCCAAGAGCTATCGCACGACGACTTATACGACCTATTCTTCGGGCAGCCGCCTCCAATGTTCGTTCATTCAATATATTTAATTCTAAAAAGTCGTTCTTTACTTTGTAATGATTTCGTTCTGCCATATAACGATCAGCGTATAAAGTTAACTCGTCTCCATACCACTGCTCTGCTGTTTGGATAACGTATCTTTCTTTCATATTCAAGCCACCTGCTTCATATACTTTATTTCTTCATTGTAGCATCGGTAAATAATCTTTACAGCATTATTCTCATTTAATCCCTGCTAATGTCTAACATGAGTTTATTTGAAATTCAATATTGATCAATATAAAATTTGAGACAGTTCCATGCATTTCAATGTATATAAAAAGACGCGAGCAAGCTCGCGTCCCCAATTCGTCCCCATCTTACCTATTCCCTTACTCCAAGCCCTGCCGCACCAGCAAAGCAACAGCCTCCACATGCACCGTCTGCGGGAACATATCCACCGGCTGTACCTTCGTCGTCTTGAACCCGCCGTCTTCCAGCACGCGCAGGTCGCGCGCGAGAGTAGCCGGGTTGCAGGAGACGTAGACGACGCGCTGCGGCTTCATCTCGATGATCGTCTCCAGCAGGCGGATGTCGCAGCCTTTGCGCGGGGGATCGACGACGATGACGTCGGGCGTGACCCCCTGCTCGCGCCAGCGGGGAATGACGTCTTCGGACGCGCCGACTTCGAATTCGGCGTTGGCGATGCCGTTGATCTCGGCGTTTTTGCGGGCGTCTTCGATCGCTTCCTTGACGATCTCGACGCCGTAGACGCGCTTCGCTTTTTGCGCGAGGAACAAGGAGATGGTGCCGATGCCGCAGTAGGCGTCGATCACGGTCTCTTCGCCGGTCAGGCCGGCATACTCCAGCGTTTTGCCGTACAGCACTTCGGTCTGGGCCGGATTCACCTGGTAGAAGGAGCGGGCGGAAATGGCGAACTTCACGTCGCCGATGTAATCGTGAATGACTTCCTGGCCCCACAGGACGGTCGTCGTCTCCCCGAAAATAACGTTTGTCTGGCGCAGGTTGGCGTTATGGCAGATACTCTGCACGCCGGGGACGCGCTCGCGGATCGCGGCGATCCACTGCTCGGACTTGGGCAGCCGCTCGCTGTTCGTGACGAGCACGACCATTTTCTCACCGGTTGAAAAAGCGACTTTGACGACGACATGCCGCAGCAGGCCGCGGCCGGTCTCTTCGTCGTAAGCGGCGATGCCCAGCTCGCGGCCGATCGCTTTGACGGTCTCGACCATCTCGTCGTTGGCTTCGTGCTGAATGATGCACGTCTCCATATCGACGATGCGGTGGGTGCCGCGCGCGTAGAAGCCGCCGATCAGGCGGCCGTGCTCCTCGCCCATCGGCACCTGCGCTTTGTTGCGGTAGCGCCACGGGTCGCTCATGCCGAGCGTCGGCGGCACGAGCACGCCGGGCGCCTCTTCGCCGGCTGCGTCAGCGCCGGAACCCGGAGCCGCCGCCTCTTCCGCGGCCGCGTCGGCGCTTTGCGCGCCGCCCGCGTCACCAAGCGCGGCCGAGCCGCCTTCCGGCGCCGGCCCGTTCTCGCGGCCTTCGCCGCCGCCGAATGCCGCTGCCTCAAGCGCCGGCAGAGGCTGGCCCGAAGAAGCTTCGGGCGCGTAGCCGGCAGCGAGGCTGCCGCCGCTTCCGCTCTCCGCGGCGGCCGGCGACACTTCGTAAGCCGCATCGCCCGCCCGGCCCGCTTCGCCGGGTCCGGCCGCATGGGCGCCGGCTTCCGCCGTATCGGCGGACACGCGCGTGTCGCCTTCAAGCGGCTCGCCCGCTCCGCCTGAAGCTTCGCCTGCGGACGGCGCGCCGAACGCGCGCACGTTCAGCTTGCCGATCCGCTGCAGGCTGTCCGCGACCTGCTGCCGCTTCCATTCGAGCTGCGCCGGATAATCCATGTGCTGGATCTGGCAGCCGCCGCAGCGGTCGAAGATTTCGCACGGCGCTTCGACGCGCGAAGGGCTGGCCTGCAGCAGCAGGTTCATTTTGGCATAGCCGTACTGCTTTTTGGTGTTGATCACTTTGGCCGAGATTTTCTCGCCTGGCAGTGCGCCCGGCACGAACAGCGTGTAGCCGTCCGCGCGGCCGACGCCTTCGCCGTTATGGTTCATGCCGATGATGTCGAGATTGACTTCGTCGTTCTTGGCGACCGGCAGTCCTTCGATTTCTTCTTCCGGGCGCGCTCCGCCGCGTCCGCGGCCGGCGTTCGTCCGGCCTGCGCCGCCGCGGCGGCTGCCGCCTGCGGACGATCCGACCGGCGGTTTGCTTTTGCCTCCGCGCCCCTGCCCGCCGCTTTTGCCCGCGCTGCCGCGGCTGCTGTTGTTTTTGTTCATTCTATTCACTTCTTTCGCTTATATTCATGAAGGAGTCTTTTGTAAAAAAGGTCGGGTCGAGGTTACATTGCTTTTTGGGACACGTAACCCCGATTTTAGCCGTATAGGCCAAGCCACATTGCCGAAAAAGCAACCTGGAACGTCTTTTTCAATGGTTATGGCCCGGTTTCGCGCTCTACATGTCCCAAAAAGCAGCGCAGCTTCCAGCATGCGGCCTTTTGGAGTTCTACGTTGCCTTCGAAGCAGCGTAAGTGATGCACCGTGAGTCTTACACTAGTCACACACTAGTCCAGGCCGGGCATTCGCCCCTATGCGCTCTGCACATCCTACACACCCTGCCTTTCAAGCGTACGCGCCTCTTTTTCCGGACACGCCAAAAAGGAGGATGCCCTCCGACCGGCGCGCTGCTCTGCCGCCGGACGCGGTTCTTCCTCCCGTATTGTAACACGTTATGCGCGGCCGGCGGGACCCGATTTTCGTCCGCGCCCCGCCGGGCCGCTCCTGACCGCAGCCGCAGCCTCAACAGCCGTACTCGCATCCGCCAACCGCCGCTCCTGACCGCAGCCGCAGCAGTCGTACTCGCCGCCGCCAACCGCCGCACCCGCAAGCCATGCGCAGCGAAGCCGGGCCGCTTCCGGGCTGCCGCCTTTTATACAACCTTACGCGAACACCCGCAGATGCTGCGGCAGCACTTCGAACACGCCGGGCAGCTTGCCGCCGAGTTCGCCGTCCAGATTGAGCAGGACGTTGTTCGGCGACGTTACTTCAAGCCGCTTCGTGCGGAAATAGATCAGGTTCGGATCGTTGAAATGATCGCCGCGCTGCGCCATCGAGACGACGCGGATCAGTTCGGCCAGATTGCACTTTTTGAGCAGGATCACGTCGAGCAGGCCGTCGTCGATCCGCGCGTCGGGCATCAGTTTCTCGAACCCGCCGACCGAATTCGTATTGCCGATCAGGAAGATCATGAATTCGCCTTCGATCTCGCCCTGGCCTTCCGCCTCGATCTTGAGCTGCATCGGCGTTAGATTGACCATCTTCTCGATGCCTTTGAAGTAGTAGGCGAGCTGGCCGATCATCGTCTTGAGGCGGCTCGGCACTTCGTACGTCAGTTCCGTGAGCGAGCCGCCGCCCGCGATATTGATGAAATAGCGATCGTTCGCCCGTCCCACGTCGATCGGCCGCGATTCGCCCCGCAGCACGAGATCGCAGTAATCTTCCCACTGCCTCGAAATGCCGAGCGCCCGCGACAGATCGTTTGTCGTGCCGAGCGGGAACACGCCGAGATCCGGCCGGTGCTCCTGATCGGCGAGGCCGTTGACGACCTCGTAGATCGTGCCGTCGCCGCCCGCGGCAATAACAATGTCGTAGCCCCGCTGCGCCGCGTCGATTGCCGCGAGCGTCGCGTCGCCTTCTCCCGTCGTCGCATGCACCGTCGTCTCGATTCCGCCTTCATCGAGGCGCTGCAAAATATCCGGCAGCCGGCGCCGCATCTCTTCCCGTCCGGAAGTCGGATTGTAGATCAGCCTCGCTCTTCTCATCTATCGAACTCCACCTGTTCCTTATAGGTTCTTGCCGCCCGGCGCCCGAAGGCGCGGCGGCCTTGTGTACAACTCGAAGCGAAGGCCGCCGCTCTCGCGGAACCTTCGCTTCAGGTAAGACTTGCTCTCGATTGTGCGTATGTGCGTAACATTCGCGTGACCACAGCCCCGCCCGATCCGAAGACCGCCGGATGTTCCGCCGCGCCCAAATCAAGCTTCAGCTTCGACGCGGGCAAGCAGATCTTCGACCTGCCGCTCGATCCAGACCGGCAGCAGCGGGTGCGGCAGCAGCGCCTCGCCCGTGTAGCCGTAATCCAGTCCTTCGAGCTTGCGCGGAATGACCGTCTGCAGGAAATACCCCGTGCTGAGGAACAGCGGAGCGATCAGCACGCGCCGGCCTTTTCCGATCCATTCCTCCGCTTTGGCGCGCACGTTGTCGGGATTGAGCAGCGCGTAATCGCACAGCAGTCCGCTCGTCGCGCCGACCCGCTTCGTCAGCGCCGAAGCGCCGGCTTCCCAGCGCTGCCGGAATCCGTCGTGGATACTGCCGTGTCCGACCAGCAGAATCACTTCGCGCTCCGGATTGACCGAAGCCGGCGAGACTTTGTCCCACACCATGCGCGCCACGTCCGGGTCGTCGCCCATCGGGCGTCCGACGTGCATGCGCGCCCGGATCGCGAACGGTTCAAGATCCGTCTCGCGGTCCGGCGCGTCCTTCATGCCGAGCGCGTATTCGATCTCGTCGATATGCGTGCTGCCTTCCGACACGAACAGCATCACGGCCAAAATGTCCGTAACGCCTTCCGACTCCAGCGCGTCGATGCCATGCTGGATCGACGCGCCTTCCACATTGCCCAGAAACGACACCGCGACCGGCATATGTTCCTTGATTCTCACTTCGCCGGCCGCTGCATTGACCGCCTCCACCCATTCGGGCTGAGGCGAACCGTGACTGATGATCAGCGCGCCCGTTTTGTTCATCCGCTTAACGTCCCAGGCGTTCGAGCGTCAGCTTGTATCCGTCGTTGCCGTAGTTGAGGCAGCGCTTCACGCGCGAGATCGTCGCGGTGCTTGCGCCCGTCTCCGCTTCGATCTGGTTGTACGTGCTGCCTTTGCCGAGCATGCGCGCCACTTCAAGGCGCTGCGACAGCGATTGGATCTCGTTGACCGTGCACAAATCGTCGAAAAAGACGTAGCATTCTTCCAGATCCTTGAGCGTCAGAATGGCCTCGAACAATTGATCGACCGTTTTATCGTTTAGTTTTTTCAGCTGCACTGAAAGATCATCCCCTACCGTTTACTGGTGTGTACCGTTTATGTTGGCTTATGCCCGAAGGCCGAATATGTGTGCTTCCTTTATATTGTAGCGGGCCAAGTTATGTTTTTCAAGCGTTAACGGTTTCACGCGATGCAGACCGAACGGACAGACGCGTCCGCCGCATCGCGCTTTGTCGAATTTCCCCGGTAAGAGTGTCCGCCGTCCGCGTACTTTTTTTGCCGCATGCCTTCTTTTCCGCTTAAATGCTCTTTACTTGAACCATCCCCGGCGCCAGAACCATCCGACCATCGTAAGCGCAAGCGTCGCCATGCCTCCGAGCACGAAGAAATAGCCATATTTCCAATGCAGTTCCGGCATATGCTCGAAATTCATCCCGTAGATGCCGGCGATCAGCGTCAGCGGCATGAACACGGTCGTGATAACGGTCAGCGTCTTCATGATCCCGTTCATGCGGTTGGAATTGAGCGAGATATAGCTGTCGCGCAGGTCGGCCGTCATCTCGCGGTTGGAGTCGATCATCTCGGACAGCTTCAACAGGTGGTCGTAAATGTCGGTAAAATACACCCGGTACTCCTTCGAATCGTCGACGTGCTGCGAGTTGATGATCCGGTACAGCAGGTCGCGCATCGGCACGATCGTATGATGCAGCTTGAGCAGCCGGGAGCGCAGGTCGAACACCTGGGCGAGCAGTTGATCGACCGATTCGCGGCGTCCCTTCTCTTCCAGGTCGGCCAGTTCGTCTTCGACGCCGAACACGCACGGGAAATATTCGTCCACCAGCGCGTCGAGCACCAGATAGGCGGCGGCGACGGGATTCGTTTTTTTGGACGGATCGACGGCCCGGGCACGGATACGTTCCCACGCTTCGTCGATCTCCCGCATCCGGTCAAAATGAAACGTGACGAAAAAAGTCGAGCCGAGAAACATGTCGACTTCGCCCGTTTCCTTGCCGCCCCGGCCAAGCGCGTGGGTGATCAGAAACACGTATTTCTCGTGCGGGTCCATCTTGGGACGCTGCACGTCGTTCAGGCAGTCTTCGATCTCCAGCGGGTGAAAATGGAAATAGCTGCCGAGCAGCTCGGTCTCGCGCGTGGTCGGTTTTTGAAAATCGGCCCAAAACCATTTGAACTGCGCCGGGTCGAGCTCGGTCAGCGGAATGTCAAGATGAACCTGGTGGTCGTGCGTTACCGCAAGCGTCCGGATCAAAGCGGCCGCCCTCCTTCTGTTTTCGCTTGGTATGCCGCAAAGGCTTCTCTATCGTAATCCCTCGTCCGAATGCTTGCAATGTTCGCTTGATGCCTTCGCAGCAGCGGGAACGAGGCCGGCGAAGCTAACTTTTTTGTAGATGGACGTTTAAAAAGCGTTTTTGTTATACTCTTGTTATCTAACGATAGGGGCGGGGGAAACGGTTCATGGCCAAAAAAGTAACGATGCAGCAAATTGCCGATCAGCTCGGCGTCTCCAAATTCGTCGTCTCCAAAGCGCTTTCGGGCAAAGGAGGCGTCAGCGAAGCTACCCGGGAACGGGTGATCCAGGCCGCTTCGCAGCTCGGTTACTTCACGCAGCCGCGCGGCTACGGGCAATCGCGCAAAGCGCCCGAGCCGCAGCCGGCCGCGTCCGGCCGCCAATCCGTCCTCGTGCTGATGCCGAACGTCCGCTTCCAGACGCCGGAATCGCTGTACTGGGGACGCATCCTGAACGGCGTCACCGAGACGCTCGAACGCAGCGGGCTGGGCGTCGTCATCTTGTCCGACCAGCGGCTGGACGCCGTGACGAGCATCCTGAACCCCGACGGCTTTCTCGGCTTGATCGGTATCGGGCAAATCTCGACGCCGCTGCTGCTGGAAGTGCACCGCATCGGGCTGCCGACCGTGCTCGTCGATCACGAAGATCCGCTCATTCCGGCGGATACGGTGTTTGCGGGCAATGTCGATGCCAGCATGCGGCTGACGAGCCATCTGATCGGCTGCGGCCACCGCAATTTGCATTTTATCGGCAGCACCGGCTTCTCCAGCAGTTTCCGCGACCGGTGGAACGGCTTCCGCAACGCGCTGGAAGAACAGGGGCTGCCCGTGCAGGACGCGGGCGATCCGATGAACGCGCTGCGCGGCATCGACGGCGCGGACTACGAGCCGGAGCTGCGCCAATGGCTGGCCAAGCGGCGCAAGCAGCGCACGCTGCCGACGGCGCTCGTCTGCGCCAACGACGACGTGGCGCTGGTCGCCCTGCGCAACCTGGAACCGCTCGGCATTCGCGTGCCGGAAGATCTCTCGCTCGTCGGCTTCGACCATATCCACGAAGCCGGTTCGCCGTCTTCGCCGGCGCTGACGACCGTGCACGTGCCCAAGGAAGCGATGGGCCGCCGGGCCGCCCTGCGCCTGATCGAGCGGGCCCGCGATCCCAAAGCGCCGCTGGAGAAGATTCTGATCGCGTCGGAGCTTGTGCTGCGCGGTTCGGTCAAGGAGCTGCGCAGCGAGCCGGAACCGGTAGGCGGGGAATCGGCGCCGATCGGCTGACGTCGTGAGACGTGGAGCACGATCTCTTGAGGCGCTCGCGAAAAAATAGGGCTCGCGCGAAGAAGAAGACCGCACGCCAAGAAGAAAATCACGCACGCAAAAGCGGACAGCCTGGCCCGAGGGGCAGACTGTCCGCTTTTTGGTGTTCGAGACTGCGTGGCGGCGATGCCAAGCAGCGTGCCCGCTTAGGTACCCACATTCCCGGTTGAGCCTCGGCCTTGCTGTCGCACCCGCTGCGCTCTCCCTTACCCGCCGCATAACCGCTTCCCTGCCGCTTAGTGCTGCTGCGACCGGCGTTCCAGCCGTACCCGCATTTCAAGGCAGGCCCGGCTGTTATGGTACGGACATTTCCAGGCGCCGAGCTTCGGTTCCTTGGTGTTCGGCACGCGGTCGTTCGATACGCTCCAATACCATTCGCCGCGCTCGCGGTCCACGAGATGTTCGCGGATAAAGTCCCACGAACGTCCGGCCGCTTCGCGGTACGCTTCGTCGCCCGACAGCTGGTACGCGTTATAGAAGCCGACCATCGCTTCGGCCTGCGGCCACCAGTCTTTGCCGTCGTCGACCAGCGTGCCGTCTTCGGCTTCGTTCCAGAGCCCGCCGTCCGTATCGACGCCGCGCGCCAGTACGGCCTGCGCCATATGGAGCGCGACGACGCGCACGCGTTCGATCAACTCTTCGCCGCCGAGCACTTCGGCCGCTTCGAACAGCAGCCAGCTGCCTTCGATGTCATGTCCGTACGAGACATGGCGCGATTTGCTGTCCCACGCTTCGTCGAAGAACAGCCGGAAATGGCCGGTCTGCGCATCGACGATATGCGTCAGCGTGACTTCCAGCAGCTCCGCAAGCGAGCGGCGCAGCGTCTCCGAAGGCCAGATCCGGTACAGGTTCGTATAACCTTCCAGCACATGCAGATGCGTATTCATCGACTTCTTCTCGTTCAGGTCTTTGCCGCTCAAGCTCAGGTCGTCCGTCGCGGACCAGTCGCGCGCATGCGCTTCGATATAACCGCCGTGCTGCGGGTCGAGGCTGTGCCGCTCCAGCAGCGCGAAGATCCGCCGGCATTCTTCTTCCAGCTCGGCGCGCAGACCGTTCTGCTGTCCGGCCGCGGCGTCTTTGGCCAGCTCATGCTCGCGCAGCGCGTCCAGCGCCAGCGCGTATTCACTCAGCGCGTAGATGACGAACGCTTGTCCGTACACCTGCTTTTTGTCTTCGGATACCGCGCCCTGCGCGGACAGCATCCAATAATAACCGCCGTGCTCGGCATCGGCAAAGTTCGACCGCAAATACCGGTACGCCCGCTCCGCCATGTCCAGATAGGCGATGTCGGCATAGTGCCGGTACGCGGCCGCGAACGTCCACAGAATGCGCGCGTTGAGCACGAGGCTCCGATCCGCTTCGGCATGCACGCCGAGGTCCGCTCCGATCTCGCCCACGAATCCTGCGTCTGTCGGCGAAGGCGCATGCTTCAACCAGAACGCCAAAATATTATGTTTCAACTCCGCGTCCAACTGCTCCATCCATTCCCGATCCGTACGCGTTTCCAACATGAAGCGTCCCCCGTTCAGCTATTTGTTATTTTTTTGTTAGATAAAAAAGATAAACATCTCCGTTCATTTATACTCTTTTTTAGCTGACGATTCAAGTATGGCTGAACGGGTCGCTGGGAAAATTGCGTGAACGAACGGGAAGTCTGCACCGGTTTGTTAGCACACAAACGCAAAAAGCCCGCTCTTCGTCGGCAGACGAAAACGCGGGCTTTGCGGATCGGGTGAATCTATTCAAACGGACGCTTGCGTATCTTCTTCCCGCCGCTACTTCAGCGGCATTACAGACCCAGAATCGTGGACAGCGACGTCGTCGCTTCCATGTAGAACGGCGAACCTTCTTCGTTCTCCGGCATGACGAGGCGGAAAATGTACCCGCTTCCGTCTTCCGCTTCCCAGAGAATATAGTCGCGCATTTCGTTCGCACCGCTGCCTTGCAGGAACAGCGAAGCGTTCATCATCGGACTCTCGACCAGCGTATCGCCGTCGAATTCTTTGACCGTACCGCCGGCTTTTTCAAGCTCGGCCGTTCCCTGCAGGCGCAGATGGTCGACGTTATAGTCGGCCGGAAGCTTCTCGATCTCCGCGTAATAAGCGGGATCTTCGGTCAGCGACAGCCGGTTCGCGGACGCGTCGAGCGTATAGCCGTCCAGCACATAGAGCGAATAACCGTCGCCGTCCTGCAGTTCGCCGGTCAGCGTCTTCGTCTCGCCGTCGCCGACCGCGAAGCTCTCGGTCGCCGGGCGGTCCGTCGACGCGGCTGCGCCGGACGTGCCCTGCCCGGAAGACGTCGAATCGCCTCCTGCTTGCAGCGATCGAATCTCAAGCTGCGGTACGTCGCTGCCTTCGATCGTCCGCTCCACGTAGTCGAAGGAGATCGTATCGCCTTCGTTCAGCCCGTCCAACTGCGCTTCGACGCCTTCGGCCAACTGGAACGAAGTCGGCGTGCCGTCCACATTCACTTCGATCGTGTGCGGATCGGCTTGACCGCCGTATTCGCCGGTCGCCGACAGCACTTCTTCCCCGTCCGGGTCGGCCGGGTCGGCGGGTTCCGCCGGATCGGTCTCTTCCGTTGGAGCGGGGTCGGCCGGCGGTTCTTGGGTACTGTTCGGCGGCACGTCTCCCGGCTCGGGCGCCGGGGCGTTCGCTTGGCCGCACGCGGTCAAAGCAAACGTCAGCAGCAGCGCAGAAGCCAGACTTGCCATTTTCGCAGATTTGTTCATGGTGTACACCTCCTCTCTTTTAGACGGGGTTCGGCCGGAAATTGTTACGCTTTCGTGCAATTCGCGCGCAAAAAAGCCTCCCGGAACGTCCGGAAGGCTTTCTTTTCAACGATAAGGCTCGGCGGCTTCCCGCTTACCAGAACATCAATTTGTAGATCAGTCCCGCCATGATGGCCACGATCGGGATCGTGATGAACCAGGCGACGATGATCCGGCCGGCCATGCCCCACTTGACCTCGCGGAAGCGCTTGGCCGCGCCGACGCCGAGAATCGAAGAAGTGGCGGCATGCGTCGTGCTGATCGGCAGATGCAGCAGCGTCGCGGTGAAGATAACGGAAGCGGACGACACGTCAGCCGCGAACCCGTTGATCGGCTCGATTTTGAAAATCTTCGTACCGAGCGTCTTGATAATCTTCCAGCCGCCGACCGACGTGCCGAGCGCGATCGCGGTCGCCGCGGACAGCTTGACCCACAGCGGAGGCTCCAGCGAGTCCCAACGTCCGGCCGAGATCAGCGCGAACGTCATGATGCCCATCGCTTTTTGCGCGTCGTTGGTGCCGTGCGCGAACGATTGCAGCGCGGCGGTCAGCACCTGCATCGAGCGGAATCCTTTGTTGACCGTGTGCGGGCTGCGCCGTCCTACCGTATATTTGAGAATGATCATGATGATATACCCGACGGCAAACGCGATCAGCGGCGAGAACACGAGCGCTTCGACGATTTCGAGGAACCCTTTCCAGTTGACGCTGCTCGCACCCGCGCCGACGAACACCGCGCCTGCAAGCGCGCCGATCATGGCGTGGGACGACGAAGACGGAATACCGAACCACCACGTCGCGAGGTTCCAGATGATCGCCGCGATCAGCGTCGCGATGACGATCTCGATCCCGTTATTGAGCGTGGTCGGATCGGCGATACTGCCCCCGATCGTCTTGGCCACGCCGGTAAACGTGATGGCGCCGAGGAAGTTCATGCCCGCCGCAAGCAGAATCGCGGTGCGGGGCTTCAGCGCCCGGGTCGATACGGACATCGCGATCGCGTTGGCGGTATCGTGAAATCCGTTGATAAAGTCGAAGGCGAGCGCCAGAAAAACGACAATCGCAAGAACAAATAGAGATGTTTCCATAATGTGTGGACCGCATGAAGAAAGACGGCTACGCCGCATTTGCAGCCTTGCAAATGCCGTGCCGCTGTCCTTTTACGAAACAGGCGCCGAATCCCGGGACATGCCCGCGCGCGAAAGCCGAATTCCGGAAAAAGCGGTCTTGACCTCCTTTGGACCTAAAATGGCAGGCTCCGCTTAGGAGTTGCTCATAATGATGGTTTCCAGAATATCGGCAACGTCTTCGCAGTTGTCGGTCGTCGTCTCCAGGCGTTCGTAGATCTCTTTGCGCTTGATCAGTTCGATCGGGTCGGTTACGTTCGCGAACAGTTCCGTGATGCAGATCCGCAGCAGTTGGTCGCCCTGGTTCTCCAGATCGTTCAGACGGATCGTGTATTCGCGGATCGCCAGCAGCTTTTTCTGCGACAGCAGATGGATCGCTTTCTGGATCTCGTACGCCGATTCGCGCAAAATCTCTCCGAATTGAATCATATATTGGTCCGGCTGGCCCAGGTTGTACATGTAGAAACGCGAAGCGGTAGCTTCCAGTCCGTCCAACACGTCGTCCAGGGTCGTGGCCAGTTTGAGAATGTCGTCGCGCTCAAGCGGGGTGATGAACGTCTTGTTCAGCTCCGTGATGATCGTGTGCGTAAATCCGTCGCATTTGGTCTCGAAATCTTTCATGTCTTTGACGAAGACGTTGACGTCTTTCAAATCGGCGACATGCTTCGAGAAATAATCCGCGGCCTCCACGATCGTATCCGCCATGTCTTCGAGTGTTTGAAAGAAAATATCCTTCTTTTTTACACGCATTTTAAAACCCCTTTTCAAATGTTCAAGGCCAAAAACGGGCAAGGCTTTGAAGCCGCTTCTGCGACCTCCATCATTTTAGCACAACGATGTAAGGGATTAAAGAAAACTTATGCCGATTTTCACACTGTTTTTACAGAAAAACCGACCCCTTTTAACAAAAAGCACCCTTTTTCTGCTTTGCTGTTCTTTTTTGACACTTATGCCGGCTTGGCGGGTTGAACTCACTTTACGTGGCGTTCGTTAAATGAACCTTAAAAGGGGGAAGGAAAAAGATACCGAAGGTGGGAAAAGGGATGGGGAAAGGTGAAAAAGACCGGCGGTCTGATAGGTGGCGAGCTGACGGATGCGGGGTGATTGGAGCGGTGACGAAATGGTGGGGCAGACCGATACAGGTCGCGCTGCGGTAACGCGTATTCGTTCCGATCACGTGCGGAAGTGGGAAGTACGTCGAAAAGGGCGAAAATCTGCGGAAAGGGCCGGAATTTGCGAAAGTACGTCGAAAAGGGCGGAAGTGCGCGAAAAAGAGCAGAAGCGTGCGGAAGCGCGTTGAAGTCGGCGAACCGCGGACGGAAGCTGCCGGCCGCGCGGCAAAGTGCGGCGCAATCGGGCGAAACGCGGAGGTGAACTGCGAGCTGACGCCGCAAGCTAACGCCGCAATTAACGTCCTGAGAGCACTTATTTCGGCTGGAAAGCCGGCGTAAACGAAATAAGTGCTCAAATCCACTTATTTTGCGGGAAAAAGGTGATTTAGACGGACGCGCGCGGAAATAACTGTCGTCACGCAGCTATTCGGCCCAACTCGAACAAAAAGACGGAAATAGTTGTCGTTACGCAGTTATTTCGAGAGCAGACATCGCGAATGATGAATTTTATGTAGAAACTCCCGATAAATCGGGAACAGCAGCCTGAATGGCCCTCCCCTGCTTATAAAAGCGGGTAGTCGGAGGCCAGTGCTGCCAGTAAGCTGCGCAGCATTGGACAAATTTCTAAATTGTCCAGTGCTGCCAGTCGATCTCGTTCTTATGTCGGTCCTGCAGCCAGCGCTTGGTGATGTCGAGCAGTTGGCGGCGGTGGGGGCCGGACGAATAGGTATGGTCGGCCTGGAAGATGATCTCTTTGTCGCAGCGCGAGTCTTCCCGCGTCCAGAACAGCTTCTGGTACAAGAACGCGTAATCGACAGGGATCACGTCGTCCGACGTACCGTGCACGACGAGCACGTCGCCGTAGAACTTGTTCACTTCCTGGAACGGCTGGAACGCGCCGAGCGATTCGAAGAAGCCGGGCGTGAACGAATAGCCCAAATAATCGGCGCTGCCGGTACGCACGGATTCGTCGTACCGCGCCCGGCCGGTGATTTTGACGATATCGTTGAACGGATAGCCGACGGCGGACCAGAGCGCCAGGCTTTTGATCCGGCGATCCCGCACGGCGGTCAGCAGCGCGACCGCGCCGCCCAGGCTGTGCCCGATCAGCGTGACCCGGCTCGGGTCGATGTCCGCGCACGTCATCGCGTAATCAAGCACGGTCCGCGTCTGGCGGATCATCGACTCCATGCCTTCCTCGCCGTAGACGCCGCCGCTCTCTCCGCAGCCCGCGTAGTCGAACCGGACGACCAACTGCCCTTCGGCGGCAAGCTCCCGGCCGGTCGTGACGAACAACCGGTCCACGCCGATCCGGCTGCCCACGAATCCGTGGCAGATGACCGTCAGCGGAAGACGTCCTTCGCAGCCCTGCGAAGTCGGGTAATGAATCGTAGCGGTCAAATCATGCTGTTCGTGGCGGATCAGAATCTGGCGTTCCATGGCGGCAGCCTCCCTGTTTTTAATCCCTAGTTAATTGGTATGAATTATACCCATCTTAACGCCGATCCGTCCCCGTTGTCAATCGGTACGTTCAAGTGCCGTCCGCCCCGCCCGGACGAAGCGGCAGGCCGGCGTAGACCGCCAACCCCGATTGCGCTATGCTTAACGGGATAAAAAGCTCGGGAGGGAATGCCAGTGAGCCGCTACCGGTACGGCGTGCTGAAAGCAAAAGCGATACGGTCCATCCACGGATTCGGCAGTCAGCCGCATTTTCACATTTGCCTGCAAGACGACCGGGGCGTCCAATACCGGGCGTCGATCAATATCCGGTCCAAAGCGTACCCGTCGGAACTGCTCTACCGGATCGGCGCCTGCCTGCCGGATGACGCGGAGCGCCTCAAGCTTCTGCCCGGCGGATTCACGCCGATCGAACGCGGGCTGCCGGTTCGGGGACTGGACTTCGTGCGCCGCCCGCTGCTGCGCCGGGAAGACATGGTGCCGCTGCCGGCCAGCCTGCCGGGACCGGACAACGATCTGAACGAGAAGATCGTCGCCTGTATCGACGCGGCGGTGATCGCCGGCGCGGATCTGTACGTGTTCGGCGACGCCTGGGGACCCGAGCCGAAAACGCCGGATTATTATTTCGGCTTCCGGCCCGGCCGCGGCGTGCACAATATTCATATGAACCAGGGCAACGAAGGCCCGTGGCAGGGCGACAACGGCGCGTTTCGCGACGGCGCGATTCTCGTGCACTTTGCCGACGGGGACCGCTGGGTCGGGCTGTTCCTCGCTTTCCAGTCGCAGTCGTGGCACACCGACGAACGCGGGCAGGCTTTGAAGTAATCTCGCCCGCCTCCATCCCGCTGTGGCTTACCGCCGCGCTTACGTTATTTATTTTCCCATGAGAAGGAGGCTTTCCGGTTTGAGCGTCAGGAAAAAGATTCGCGCGATCAACAAGGTCCGCGACCAACTGAATACCAAAAACGCCGAATATTTCGATGAAGTGATCGTCCATGTGCGGTCGAGCCGCGTGGTCGAGGAGAGCGGCGAAGATTGGCTGCTGGCGCGGGGAAGCGAGCTGATCGCCGCCCAGCAAAAAGGCACGCCGGCGTCCCGGCTGTTCGGGCCCGACCCGATATCTTACGCCGAAGCCGCGCTGACGGACCTGCCCAAACGCCGGCCGGAAGCGACGCTGCGCGCCTATATCCTCGTGCCGTGGACGGCGCTCAGCTGGACGTTTCTGCTGCTGGGACTGACGGCGCTGTTTGCGCCGGAGACGCAGCAGGTCAACACCGGCACGCTGCTTATCGTTATCCTCGGCGCGATCGCCCTGTTCGAAGTGCTGATGCGATTGATCCGGCGCGATCCCGAAGAAGGCGTGCCCGCTCCGCCGAAATTCAACATGCGGGGAATCGGCTCTACGTTGATCGTGCTGATCGCGATCGGCTTTGCCGGCCTGCTGCTGCTTCGCTTCACGCCGGTGATTACGATTCCGTTCCAGATCAGCCTCGTCATCGCGGCGATCGGATTTATCGGGCAGTTTGCGCTGCTGCGCAGACGGTGAGCGGCGGCAGACCGAATTGCCGGCAGATGTTGATCTTGCGGCGTTTCTGGCTGCACATTTTTTCATGCAAAAAGGGAAAGGTCGATCATCGACCTTTCCCTTTTTTTGATTTCGGCTTCAGCTTCGGATTCGGCGCTCAAGCCTGTCCAAAAACGGCTTCCCGCTACAGCAGCACTTCAACGCTAACCGAAGTGCCTGCCGCCTGCACGGGCAGCGTCGATCCTTCGATCCGCTTCCCGTCGACGACGATCTGTTTGACGCCCCGCCCGGCGCCGCTTGCGTTGCGAACTTCGATCTCGTACAGGCAGCCGCGGAAGCGGCGCGACACCCGGTAGCCGTCCCAGTCGGACGGAATGCACGGATCGATAACAAGCCCGTCCGGCGTCGCCCGCACACCCAAAATATGCTGCGTGGCCGCGACGTACATCCAGGCCGCCGTCCCGGTCAGCCACGACACGTTCGCGAGGCCGAACTTGTCGGAGTCCGGTCCGAACAGGTTCGACGCATAGA
The DNA here is from genome assembly GCF_008634075.2 of Saccharibacillus sp. WB 17. Classification (NCBI taxonomy): domain Bacteria; kingdom Bacillati; phylum Bacillota; class Bacilli; order Caryophanales; family Paenibacillaceae; genus Saccharibacillus; species Saccharibacillus sp. WB 17. Next base: position 78,225 of record NZ_VPFK02000018.1, read on the forward strand.
CGTAAGGTTCGGCGCGGTAGCGTTCAAGCCCGGCCTGCTCCATCGCCACGTTCGGGATGAGCTGGCGATAGTATTTGTACGCCAGATCGCCCCGTCCGAGCTTGCACTCCGCGATGATCGCCCACGTGTTGGCATGGCAAAATACCGCGCCGTTCTCGCCCGTGCCGGGATTGTAGTTGGTCAGCGGATCAGCCGGGTCGGGGAAGTCGGTGATCGGCGGATGCAGCTTTTTGAGGCCCAGTTCCGTATCGAGCATCTCGCGGACACTGTCCATCGCGATTCGGCCTTTTTCCCCTTCCGCCATGCCCGACAGCACCGACCACGACTGCGCGTTCAACCACAGCTTGGCCTGATCATGCTCGTCCGTGCCGAGGAACCGACCGTCGTCCATCACGGCGCGCCGGAACCATCTGCCGTCCCAGCCGGCTTCGTTCACCCGCTTTTTCTGGTCGTCGTACAACTTCCGGTAGTGTTCGGCGTCTTCCCCGAATCCGGCCAGGCGCGCCAGATCGATCATTTTGAGCAGCGTCGTACCGAACTGCATCGCTGTCCAGATACTCTCGCCTTTGCCTTCGCGGCAGACGCGGAACAGCTGGTCGTTCCAGTCGGAACGCAGCATAAGCGGGAAGCCGTTTCGGCCCAGATGCCGTTCCGTGAACCGGATCGCCTGCCGCAAATGTTCATAGACGCTGCCTTCGCCTTCGTCGTAATACGCGATCCGTTCGTTCAAAAATCCAGCGTCGCTGCTCTCCGCGATCAGCTCCCAGACAGCCGGCGCCGTCCACAGATGATCGTCCGAATGGATGCTCGTGACCGGGTCCCAACCCTCGTGCGGGAAAAAATAATGGTTCACGTGTCCGTCCGCGTACTGCTGCCCGAGCAGCAGCCTCAGCTTGTCGCGGGCCGCTTCGACATCGTGCGGGGCGACGGCCAGCACGTCCTGCGCCGTGTCCCGAAACCCGACGCCCCGGAACGTCCCGGTCGCGTAGAGCGAGATGTTGCGGGAAAACAGAAAATTGCGCTGCGCCTGATACGGATTCCAAATATTGAGCATGCGCTGCGCGTCCGGGTCCGGCAGTTCGCAGTGCCAGGCGCCGAGATAACGGTCCCACTGCCGGTTCAGCCCGGCTGCAGAACGCGGGACGAATCCCGCCTGCCGCGACCGCTCTACGGCCAGCAGCGCTTCCGCTTCGTCCGGCGCCGTGCCGAGAAACACGTTCAGTTCGCGCGTCTCGCCCGGCGCCAGCGTCAGCTTCATTTGCAGCGCTCCGCACGGATCGCCGCCGAGCAGTTCGGAATTCGTACAGCCGCCGCGCTCGATCGCGAGCGGATTCGATTCGCTGCGGTAGCTGCCGATAAAAGCGTCGCGGTCGCCGTCATAGCCGGCGATCGGCACGTCGGCGGCCATATAGACGATCGGTGTCTCTTCCGGCTTCGGCTGGTTCTCCACGCCGTACCGGTAGAGCAGCACATCCCCTTCCGCATGCGTAACCGAGACCTGATGCTTGTTGTAGCACTGCCACTGAAGCTCGCGCATAAACTCCATCATGCCGAATTCGGCGTACGCGTACACGTCCAGCGTTTTGGCGGCGGCCGAATCGTTCGTCAGCGTCAGGTTCCAGATCAGGGAGTTTTCTTCCGGTCCGACAAAATAGAGCGCGCGGGCGCCCAGCCCGTTTTTGGCGGCCTCGAAACGGGTGTAGCCCATGCCGTGCGTGCTGCGCCAATCGTCGGGTCGTGCATACGCCGGCTCGTTCGTCGGGCACCAATAGCTATGGGGATCGGCGTCCGCGCCCGACTCCCGGATATACAGGTACGGACCCGAGCGGTCGGTCGGCAGATGGAAAAAGCGGTAGCGCGTAATTCTCCAGATCTGAGGCGATTTGTAAAAAGCGACCCCGCCGCCCGCATGCGACAGCATCATATGGAAGGTGCCGTTGGACAAATAGTTCATCCAGGGCGTCGGCAGGTCATGGCGGTAAAATTGAACTTCGCGGGCATGGTCGAGAAAAGCGTACGCGCCGCCGGCCCGGCGTTCGGGCACGGCGGCCGGATCGGGCGCAGACAGCGCGGCGGAGCCGCTGCCGCCCGGGACGGACGCGCGCGAAGATTGGGTAGGTTCCATACTCGGATCACTCCTCGATTGGGATAAAAGGCCGTCGCGGCAAGTAAACGCGGCGGCCTTGCGGAATTCGGGATCGGTTCGGCCGGGGCCCGCCGAGGCGGGTCCGGGCAGGATCGGGTTGTCTCATTTCGGTTCGACCTCGTCGACGGTCATGCGGCAGCGCAAATCGTCTATCGGCCCGCCGTCGGGATGTTGGAAAAAGACGCCGAGCCGAAGGTCCGCTTCTCCGCCGCGCGCGGCGACGATCAGCCGGTTCAGGCCGGGGTGCAGCCGCAGGGCATACTCCGGCGCTTCCAGCGGTTGGCCGTTCAGCCACGCTTCGACGGAAGCGGCGTTTCCGGTCAGGCGCAGGCGCGCCGGACGGTCCGGCTCGGACGGCGGCAGTTGGACGAACGCGCTCAGGAACCAGAGCCCGCCGGCCGAATTCGCGATGCGCATAAGGCCGTCTTCGGCGCCGCGTTCTTTTTTCTTCATCCAGCCGTACAGCCCTTCGCCCAGATTGTTCAGCGAAAATTGCGGGTCGGCGTAATAGGCGCGCATCGCGTCTTCGTCTTGATGCGGTTCGCAGGGCAGCGCCATCATCGATTCGAGCGCAAGCTGGCCGTCGGTCTTGGCGCTGCTCCACAGATCGTCTTCGAACGCCGCGCCCAGATTGGCCAGCAGCCGGGCATACAGGCGCAAGTTTTTGCCCAGCGACGGCCGCGGCAGGATCTGCGAACAGAAGATCGAACCGGCGCCGACGCCAAGCCCGACGACGAAAGCGCCCGGTGGGCGCGCACGGTCGCGGTTCAACTCCACCAGCGCCAAGCGGCTGTATTCCGCGGTCTGCTTGCGGACGAAATAGTCTTTCCAGGCGGTGCCTTCGACGCTCACGCAGATCGGACTCAGGCCCGAAGCTTCGATGCGATGCAGCCCGAGCGGCAGATTCTCGACGTCCCGCGGCGAATGGTGCACTTTGTCCAGGCCGAACAGATCGGCCGGACTCAGGCCGGAGGCGAGCGGATACGCGTAATCCGCTTCCAGCTGGTAAGCTTCGTGGGCCGCCACTTCCACCGGGCGGTCCAATAGGCGCGCCAGCGCTTCGCCGTGCGTCTCGTCGCACGGCAGCACGAGCACCGCGCCGCCGGCTTCGGCGAAGGCGCGGGCCGCCTCCGGCGCTCCGGCTTCGCTCAGCCGGGCGGGTTCGACGAGCAGCAGGCCGGGCTGCGAAGGTGGCGAGAGCGGGCCCGGCGCAGCGGGCGACGGCAAGGGCGGCGGAGCCGCAGCGGGGCCGAGGCGCAGCGGCTCGCCGGGCAGGCGCAGCGCCGCCAGCAGCGCTTCGC
>NZ_VPFK02000002.1:0-50584 GCF_008634075.2 Saccharibacillus sp. WB 17
AGAGACCCCATAGGGCCTGGATTCGGATAAAGCGGATGGTCTTGAAGTTGACTTGTCAAGAAAGCACCATGTGCTCGTTAAAACGTGGCGGGAATTTACATTCCCTATATTCACTCTAAACCGTCTTACGCTCCAAGATTCAGATCCGAAGATCAAAACCTTTCGCTAAGCGCGGTTCCTCGAATCACTTGGCCCGGCTGGGTTCCGTGATTCTCGTTACTCACTGTTCAGTTTTCAAAGAACAAACTCGTTAATCNGGTGTTACTCGGTCTTACTCGTGTGCCCCGCTCGCTTGTTTCGCTCGCAGCAGCAACTCTTATATATTAGCATGTCCGTTTTCGTTTTGCAAGTCTTTTTTTGAAATCTTTTTCCGGCTTCTTGCGAAGCGTTCGTCCGATCTCATTATGTACCTGCTCACTTTCGCGAACCGCACCGGCGCTCTCTCAAGGCGGTTCCTAGACTATAACATCCTCCCAAAAGCAAAACAACCCCCTTTTATCAAAAAAAACGCCGCCCGGATCGCCCTTTTTTCCGCCGCAAATTTCCTTACCACTAATAGACGCAAATCGGCTATCTCAAAAAAGTCTGGAATTCCACGCAAAAAAAAGCGGCCGTCGTCGATGGACGAACAGCCGCTTTATACAGGTTCCGTACTTTTCCCCTTTTGAACGTTTTCTCTCTGTTTTTTGTCTGTAAGTTTGGATTACTCGCCGCCGAGGAAGACGTAGCGCGCCAGGACGAGAACGGCCAACACCCACATCAACCAATGGATCTTCACTTTGCGAGCGGTGAACAAGCTGCTCAATCCGCCGAGAATGACGTAAGCGAGAATACCGATCGAGATGCCGTTGGCAATCCCGTTCGTGAAAGGCATGAAGATGATCGTCAGGAAAGCCGGGATTGCCTGCAGCATATCTTCCCAATCGATGCTGCGCACCTGGGCGATCATCAGCACGCCGACCATGATGAGCGCCGGAGCCGTTGCCGCCGAAGGCACGATCAGGGCGAGCGGAGCGATGAACATCGCCAGCAGGAACAGTACGCCTGTCGTAACCGAAGTCAGGCCCGTGCGTCCGCCTTCCGCGATGCCCGCCGTGCTCTCCACGTAGGAAGTGATGGTGCTCGTACCGAGAACCGCGCCGGTGCTGACACCGACCGCGTCGACCAGCATCGCTTTGCCGATCTTCTTCTCGCCTTCTTCCTTGTTCTTCATCAGGCCGGCGCGTTCCGCCGTACCGACGAGCGTGCCGAACGTATCAAACAGCTCGACGAAGGTGAAGACGAACACGATCTCGAACAACCCGAGCTGCAGCGCGCCCATAATGTCCAACTGGCCGACGGCCAGATCGCCGAACGAAGGAATCCAGGTGCCTGTGGACAGACCGCTCAGATCCGTCACGCCCATCGGAATGCCGATCAGCGTAATGAGCACGATGCCGATCAGCAGCGCCCCGCGAATGCGCATGACCATCAGGGCTCCGATAATGAAGATCCCGATCAGCGACAGCAGCGTGTCTTTTTGGTGCATGAAATCGCCGAGCGCCAACTGGAAGTTCGAGCCGAGGATCGTCACCGGAGCCTGAAGCTGCGCTACGTCCGTGATGCCCGTTACCGTGGCCGAAGCGGAGATGATGTTGCCCAGCTTCATCCCGATGATGGTGACGAACAAGCCGATACCGACCGTGATCGCCGCCTTGATCGAGGACGGCACCGCCACAATGAGCATTTGGCGCACCTTGGTCACGGTCAGGATGATGAAGATGAGACCGGAGATGAAGACCGCGCCGAGAGCCGCCTGCCACGTGATCGCTCCGTTGGAGCTGAGCACGACGGTCATGAAGTACGCGTTAAGCCCCATGCCCGGAGCCAGCGCCACCGGAATGTTCGCGAACAATCCCATCAGGATCGTCACGAGGCCCGCGCCTACCGCCGTTGCGAAGAATACGCCCGAAGCCGGGATGCCCGCGCCGTCGGGACCGAGGAACGAGAGGTTCACGACCAGGATGTAGGCCATCGTGATGAAAGTCGTCAGACCGGCGATGATTTCCGTTCTGAATGTGGTGCCGTGTTCTTTGAGTTTAAAGAACTTTTCCATGATACCAATTTTCCTCCTCGGGAATGTAAATGGGGGAACGACAAAAGAGTACCGGATACGACGCTGCCGCCTCCGGTACTCTTGGAACCGGGAGAACGCGCGGCTCGGCGGCGAGACGTGAACGTCTGAGCCGCAAAGGCGCTTCCTCCCGTTTCGTAGAGCGATCATTTACGGTGATCACGTAGAGACTCCCGGGCCCATTCCCGGAATTATACGAACGCTGTTGCTGTTGTCGATTACCTTATCCGCCGACGCCAAAGCATACGTTCCGGCTGGTCGGCTTCACAGGTTACATTCTAGGACAGGTCAATAAGCTTGTCAACCAAAAAACGAATGATTTTCGCAATATATTATTTCAATGTTCGTCAATTCCCATACACGTCCGCAAAAAGAAAAAAACGCCCCGCTTCTTCCCGCGCAAGCACACCCGGAGAAGGACTGCACCGCAGTCAGAAGCAAAACGTCGAATTTGAAAACCGGCTCTTTTATGAAAACGTTCGCTTTTTAGGACGTTTCCGGCAGCGGTGGAAGTTCGTCCCGCAGCTTCTTCGTCAGTCCGCCGCGCACCAATTCGTAGGAGTGACGGATCATTCCGCGCAGAAATTCGGGCTCCAGTCCTCCCTGTTCAAGCAGCACGCTGTTCCAGTGGGACTTGTTGGAGTAGTAGCCGGGCACGATCTGCGCATAGCGTTCGCGATACTCTTCGGCCAGCCGGAGATCGCATTTGAGCGTCAGAATCTGCCGGCCTTCGTTATCCGTTCCGCGCATCGCGAAGTATTTGCCGCCGATCCGATACAGCAGACTGCCCCATTCTTCTTTCAAAAAAGCTTCCGTCCCCGGCAGTTCCAGACACGTCTCGCGAATCCATTCGTCCGTCACTTCCACTTCGCTTCCTCCTTCAAAAAAGATTCCTTCATCCCTGCCGCGACTGCCGCGCGTTGTTCCTGTCGTCTTCGAGTATCCTCCACTCGTTACGCTTGCCTTCGACGTAACCGGTCTGCGCAAGCATACGGCTGACGGCTTCTCTCTGCGCGGCCCGAAGCATCGATACGCGAATCCGCGGCGGCCGGCATGCCGCGAGCAGCTTGGCGAAATCTCCGGCTTCCAGCGTCTTCACATCCAGCAAGGCCAGTTGGTCCAGGCCCGGCGCCGTCGATGCCCAGTCCAGACTCTCAAGCGCCACTTCGTAACATTCGATCGCGCTCAGGTGCGGCAGTTCCGACAGATCCGGCAGCGCCGCAAGCTTCGGCTGATTGCGCAGCTTCAGTTCCCGCAGCCGCGGCAGCGCGGCCAGCACGTCCAGGCGGTTCAAGCCGCGCACGCTCGTGAGCGACAGCCGTTCCAGCCGCTCCGCCGCGCGCAGGCCGTCCAGTTCTTCGGCGCCGCCGAAGCCGAGCGAGAGCTCCGCAAGCCCCGGATTGCCGCCGAGGAACGACAGGTCGCCAAGCGGCACGCCGTATACCGTTAGCTCGCGCAGCTTGCCGAGCCTATGCACCACGTCCAGATGTTTGCGCTGCCCGGCAAGGGACAGCCGCTCCAATCCCGCAAAGCGGCTCAGCACGGACAGATCGGGCTTTTTCGAGCGCGTCTTGCCGAGGGCAAGGCGTTCCAGCCCGCTTCGCACTTCGCCCAGCACGTCGAACGAGTCCAGCTCGAACACGTCGAGCGTGAGTTCGCGCAGCTTGGACAGCCCGCCGAGCGCGCCCAGGTTCTCTACCCGCGAGCAGCAGTCGACCGACAGCTTTTCCACGTCGGGCAGGCGCTTCAGCACGGACAAATCCGCCGGCCGAAGATGGAATCCGTATAGGCGCAGTTCCACATCGGGCCGCGCCGCGAACAGCCCATTGAGCGCGTCCAACATCTCCGCGTCCGGCACTTCCTGCTCGCTGTACTGCAGAATGCGCAGCGACGGTTCCTCCGCCAGCGCAGCGATATCGGCCGGCGTCCAATTAATGTTCCCCTGCAGGCGGCCGCCGAGACCGATCTCTTCCATTAGGACGAAGAATCCGCGGCGCGCTCGTGCTTGCGGATCTCGAATCGGTGGAACGACGTCTCGAAGCCGCCTTCCGTGCCCGGGCTTGCCGAATACAGGCCGACTTTCAACGCTGCTCCTTCCGGGCAGTCCAGATGGGCGATACGCAGCTGTTCCCATTCCCCGTCCGCTTCGCGCGCGTGGATCAGAAAATCTTCGCCTTCGCGCGTCACCTTGAACTGCAGCCGGCGTTCGAACAGGTCGGCGTCCGCGTTGCGCGTCGACCAGTCGGAGTAGCCGCCGCGCGTCACGACGGCACCCAGATGCGAAGGCGCGCCCGGAATATATTCCACCGACGTCTTGAGCCAGTTGTCGCGGTCGACTTCCACGAACAGACCGGATTGGTCGAACGTATAACGGGGGGCCATCGTCAGCTCGGTGACGGCGACGAAATCTCCTACGATCTCGTCGTACAGCACATGTCCGTTATAACGTTCGAAGCCGTAATGCGTTTTGAGCCAAAAATCGGTATCGGCGCGGGTATGCAGCTTGAGCACTCCCTCCGACGTCTCGAGGCGTTCCGGTTCGGTCATCGTTTTCAAACGGTCGATCTGGGCAGGTATGTATTCCATGTTGTTCTCCTCCTTTATTCAGATACGGATTTCTCCCTCATTTTAACGTAATGCACGGCCCGATGACAGCTCTTTCCATCTTTCCGCAAACGTTACACTTATTTTCCGTTGAAGTTTTTGGCAAAGCCGGACTATAATAACGCTTATTAAACCAATGAAATTAGTATGAATTAGAAAAGAGCTGCCGGAGAGGAGCGCGAACATGACTTTGAAGGAGATTGCGGAGCTTGCCGGAGTATCGACGTCGACCGTATCGCGCATCATCAATTCTTCCGATGACAGCTTCGCGCGCAAATCGGTTCGGGATCGGGTCTGGAAAATCATTCACGAAACCGGGTACGTGCCCAACCAGTCGGCGCGGGAGCTCAAACAGGGCCGACGCGAAGAGGCGGTCGCCCGATGTACGACGCTCGCCTGCATCCTCGGACGGACCCGGGACCTGGAAGACAATCCGTTTTTCGCGCAGACCGCCCGGGCGATCGAACAGCAGGCGCTGGAAAAAGGCTGTACCGTGTCGGCTTACCATTCCGTGTTCGATCTTCAGCAGGCGCCACAAGGCTTCAGCCCGAACATTCCCCGGGCGGACGGCGCCATCGTGCTCGGACGACTGGGGATGCCGACGCGTTCTCTCCTCGAACGGCATTATCGCAATCTCGTCTACGTCGGACGCAACGTGATCGACTCGCAATGGGACCAGGTCGTGTGCGACGGCTACGAAGCGGCCCGGACGGCGCTGCTGCACCTGATCGGGCTCGGGCACAAGCGCATCGCGTACATCGGCGACACCGAGGACGAGATTCGCTACCGCGCCTACACGGACACGCTTCTGGCGCACGGCCTCGAAGCCGATCCGGCGCTGACCGCCTCCGTCTCGCAGGACGGGCCGGGCGGATACGCGGGCGCGGACCTGCTGCTCCGCGCCGCAAGCCCGCTGCCGACCGCCGCGTTCTGCGCCACAGATATTACGGCGATCGCGGCGATCAAGCGGTTTGCCGAAGCCGGCATCCGGATTCCCGCGCAGCTCTCCGTAATCGGCATCGACGATATCGAAGTGGCCCAGTACGTCTCTCCCGTCCTGACGACGGTCAGCATTCCGAAGGTCGAGATGGGGCGGATGGCGGTTCGCACACTGCTCGACCGGATCAACCGGGAACATCGGCTGCCCATGCAAATCTTTCTTCCGCATAAGCTGCTGATTCGCGAAAGCACGGCTCCGCCGGAATCGACCGGCACGCACGCATCGACCATTTTGTTAAGGGGGAAACGATCATGAGAAAGCCATACCCGCACGGACTGCACGCGATGAAGAAAAAGGCTTTGCTGGGCTTGACGCTGCTGGTAGCGGTGTCCCCGCTCACAGCCTGCGGCTCGAACGGAGCGGCGACGGGTGCGGCGGCCGGCGCCGCGGCGGGTTCGGACCGACCGGCCTCGGTCGAGATCACAAACGTCTCCTACGACCCGACCCGCGAACTGTACGAAGCTTATAACAAGCTGTTCCAGAATCACTGGAAAGAAACGGAAGGCCAAGACGTCAGCGTCGTCCAGTCGCACGGCGGTTCCGGCAAGCAGGCGCGTTCGGTGCTGGAAGGCAACGAAGCCGACGTCGTGACGCTCGCGCTGGAACAGGACGTGGCCGAGCTGGAAAAAGGCGGGTTGATCGAGCCGGGCTGGGTCGACGAATTCGACAAACAAAGTTCGCCCTACACGTCCACCATCGTCTTCCTTGTCCGCAAAGGCAATCCGAAAGGGATCAAAGACTGGAACGATATCGTCAAAAGCGGCGTCGAGGTGATCACCCCGAACCCGAAAACGTCCGGCGGCGCGCGCTGGAACTTCCTGGCCGCCTGGGCTTATGCGCAGGCACAGGGCGGCGGCGACGAAGCGAAATCGACCGCATTCGTCAAAAGCCTCTACGACAACGTGACGGTGCTCGATACGGGCGCCCGCGGCGCCACGACGACGTTCGTCGAGAACAAGCAGGGCGACGTGCTGCTCGCCTGGGAGAACGAAGCGTTCCTGTCGATCAAGGAACATCCGGACGACTACGAGATCGTCACGCCGAGCATCAGCATCCTCGCGCAGCCTTCGGTTGCCGTCGTCGACGAGGTCGCGAAAAAGCGCGGCACCGAAGCGGTCGCGACCGAATATTTGCGGTATCTGTACTCCGACGAAGCGCAGAAGCTCGCCGGCGACAACTATTACCGCCCGTCGAATCCCGAGATCCTGTCGACATTCAAAGACATATTCGACCTCGATCTGAAGCTCGTGAACATCGACGACGAGTTCGGCGGCTGGCAGGCGGCGACCGAGAAGTTTTTCGCGGACGGCGCGATTTTCGACCAAATTTATCAAAAATAACGGCGCGGATGTCCGATGATCGGGCATCCTGTCGCTTGGCTCCCCGAGCGCGGGACGGTCAAGCGGTCGCGCCGCGGCCAAAGGGGCTACCGTCATGGGAAGTGTGAAGCTGTTCCGCCAAAAAAACAGGGTCATCCCCGGCTTCGGGCTGTCGATGGGCATCACGATCTCCATGCTCGGGCTGATCGTCATGATTCCGCTGCTCTCCATCTTCGTCGTCTTGTCGGGCGTCGGCCCCGCGGAACTGTGGCAGTCGATCCGCGATCCCCAGGCCGTCGCCGCCTATAAGGTGAGCCTGCTCTGCGCGCTGTCGGCCGCGCTGATCAACGCCGTGTTCGGCACGATCCTGGCGTGGATCCTCGTCCGCTACCGCTTTCCGGGCAGGCGGATTCTGGACGGCCTGATCGAGCTGCCGTTCGCCCTGCCGACCGCGGTGGCGGGCATCGCGCTGACGACGCTGTACGCGGACAGCGGCTGGATCGGCAGCCTGCTGCTGCCGCTGGGCATCAAGGTCGCGTATACGCCGATCGGCATTACGATCGCGCTGATCTTTATCGGCATCCCGTTCGTCGTGCGCTCGATCCAGCCGGTGCTGGAGAAGCTGGACGCTTCGTACGAAGAAGCGGCGGCGATCCTCGGCGCGAGCCCGGTTCGCATTTTCCGCAAAGTCGTGTTCCCGGAGATCCGCCCCGCGCTGCTGACCGGCTTCGGGCTTGCGTTCGCGCGGGGACTCGGCGAGTACGGCAGCGTCATCTTTATCGCCGGCAACATTCCGTACGAGACGCAGATCCTGCCGCTGATCGTTATGAGCAAGCTGGAACAGTTCAATTACGGGGCGGCCGCTTCGATCGCGCTCGTTATGATCGTCTTCTCTTTTCTGATCCTGTTCGCGATCAATCTCGTGCAGTCGAGGCTCGATTACGCGGCGAAAGGAGCGGAGTGACCGATGGAAAATTTGCTCACCGATCCCCGTCCCGACCGCGAAGCGCGGCCCAAGTCCGATCCGGTTCCGACGCGTCCGCCCGGCCGTGCGGCACGCTTGACCTTGATCACGCTCGGCGTGCTGTTCATTCTGGTCATGCTGATCCTGCCGCTCGTTACCGTATGCGTATATGCGCTCAAGCAGGGCTGGGACGTGTTCGCCAACGCCGTCACCGATCCGTACGCGATCAAGGCGCTTCAGCTCACGCTGCTGACTACCGTCGTCGCCGTGATCTGCAACACGATTTTCGGCGTCTTCGCTTCGTGGGCGATCAGCAAGTTCCATTTTCGCGGCAAGCAGTTCCTGACTACGCTGATCGATATTCCGTTCGCCATCTCGCCGGTCATCGCGGGCCTCGTGTTCATTCTCGTGTTCGGAAGGATCGGCTGGGCCTACGATTTCCTGCAGGCGCATGATCTCAAAGTCGTGTTCGCCGTGCCGGGCATCATTCTGGCGACGATTTTCGTCACGTTCCCGTTCGTCGCGCGCCAACTCATCCCGCTCATGCAGGCGCAGGGCACCGACGAAGAAGAAGCCGCGGCCCTGATGGGCGCCAAAGGCTGGACGATCTACCGCAAAGTGACGCTGCCGCATATCAAGTGGGCCCTGCTGTACGGGGTCATTCTCTGCACGGCGCGGGCGCTCGGGGAATTCGGCGCGGTGTCCGTCGTATCGGGGCATCTGCGCGGCAAGACGAACACGCTGCCGCTGCATATCGAGATTCTGTTCAACGAGTTCCAACTGACCGCGGCGTTTGCCGTCTCGGCCATTCTGGTCGTCGCGGCGGTGCTGATCCTGATTTTGCGCAATATCGTCGAATTCAAAGGCCGTAAGGAGGAACGCGACCATGTACGTTGAACTACGTGACGTAGACAAAAACTACCGGGGATTCAAAGCGCTGGACGGCGTCTCGTTCACGGTGGAAAAAGGACGGCTCGTCGGGCTGCTCGGCCCGTCCGGCAGCGGCAAAACGACCCTGCTGCGGACGCTTGCGGGACTGGTGCATCCGGATGCGGGAGACATTTTCATCGACGGCAGCCGGGTGAACGACGTGCCGGCCAGCCGGCGCGGCATCGGCTTCGTGTTCCAGAACTACGCGCTGTTTCGCTATATGACCGTGTTCGACAATATCGCGTTTGGCCTGACGGTCGAGAAGAAGGACAAACCGTTTATCCGGGAGCGGGTCAACGAGCTGATCGACCTGGTCGGACTGCACGGCCTGGAAAAGCGCTATCCGCACCAGCTGTCCGGCGGGCAGCGCCAGCGCGTGGCGTTCGCCCGGGCGCTCGCGCCCAATCCGCATCTGCTGCTGCTCGACGAACCGTTCGCGGCGATCGACGCCAAGATTCGCAAAGAGCTGCGCATCTGGCTGCGGGAGACGATCAACTCGCTTGGCATCACGAGCATGTTCGTGACCCACGACCAGGATGAAGCGGTCGAAGTGGCCGACGAGATCATCATCGTAAACAAAGGACGCATCGAGCAAAAAGGCACGCCGGCGCATATCTACAAACAGCCTGCTACGCCGTTTGCCGCCCGGTTCATCGGGGAATCGCTTGTGCTCGACCACTACGAGGCGCTGCACGGCTTCGAGCAGTACGCCGGCTACGACAAAGCGGTCATCCGGCCCGAACTGATCCGCATTACCAAGCACGGCAAACAGCAGCAGCTGCACGCGGCCGAAGACGGCATCGTCGAAGAAGTCTTTTTCCGGGGCAGCCTGATCGAAGTGCACGTCAACGTCAAAGGCATGCGGCTGGTCGGCTATCTCTCGCCCGAAGAAGACGAGCTGTCGCCCGGCGAACGGGTCAGCGTGCTCGTGTACCGGCTGTACGTGTACGACGAAGACCGGGTGCAGCTGGTGGAGAACCGGGCGCTCCAAAATGCCGACACCGTGTTTATTTAACGAGAAAAAGGACAGCCGCGCAAACGCGCAGCTGTCCTTTTTTGAAATCATTGTTCCGCCTGCTCCGCTTTTCTCACCAGCATAAAGTAAGCCAGAATCGCGGCAAGACTCGTGCCCATCAAAGTGAAACCGAGCGGAACGGCCGTGTCCTCGCCCGCAATGCCGACGATCGGCGCGACCAGCCCTCCGAGTACGAACGGAACAAGGCCGAGTAATGCCGCCGCGCTGCCCGCATTTTTGGACTGGCTCTCCATGGCGAGCGGGAAAGCGGCCGTGGACGTAATGCTGATCGAACATACGAAGAAAAACAAAGGAATAACCAAAGCAAACAGCGGTCCTTCCACAAGCGTCACCCCTGCCACGACGATACTGGACAGGAACGCCATCCATAAGCCGACTACGATCAGCTTCTGCTCCGGAACCCGGTGCGAGATCCGCCCGACGATTTGGGAACCGATCATCAAGCTGATTCCGTTGGAAGCAAACAATACGGAGAACATCGTCGGAGACACCCCGTAAATATTTTGATAGACGAACGGTGTGGCTGCCACGTAGGCGAACACCCCTCCCGTCAGGATGCCCTGCGCCAACATGTAGCCCACGAACTTCCGATCGCGCAGCATTACGCCGTAATTAAGCAGCTGGGATTTGAAATTCGGCGAGACGCGCCGTTCGGGCGGATGACTTTCCTTGAGACGAAACTGCGTCATCACGTACAGGAAAACGCCCAGAATCGACAAGGACACGAAGACGCCCGGCCATGTCGTAAAGTTGAGCACTCCGCTTCCGGCAATCGGAGCGACCAACGGTCCGAGGTTGCCTACAAGCAGCAGCAGAGAGAAAAATTTGGTCAGTTCATGACCGCTGTACAGATCGCGGGCAATCGCGCGCGATATGACGATTCCGGCGGAAGCCGCGAACCCTTGGGCAAACCGCAGCACGATCAACATGCCGATATTCGGAGAATACGCGCAGGCCAACGATATGATGACGTACGCGATAATGCCGATCAACAAAGGCCGGCGTCTGCCGTAAGCATCGCTCAAAGGCCCGACGACCAACTGTCCAATGCCGAGTCCGAGCAAACAAGCGGTCAAGCTGAATTGTACCAAGGAAGCGGTCGTACCAAAGTCTTTTGCGATTTCGGGAAACGCGGGCAAATACATGTCGATCGTAAACGGTCCCAACGTCGAAAATACACCCAGCAATAAAGCGAGCCCGATCACGCTCCATCGACTGCTGCTGTTCTTATTCATCATGTTCCGATTCTCCGTCCTTCTTCTTCCAGTCTGATTCCAGATTATACAGTACGCCGGTTACTAAGTGAACCTTATTTATTTTAAATTTCATGCTTTATTTTTTTCGAAAAAAATCCCCGCCAAGTAGGCCCTTGGCGGGGATTGCAAACCGAAACGTTATCCGTTCCCGTACTTCGTATGCCGGTTAACGCCTATTCCCACTCGATCGTGGAAGGCGGTTTGGACGTCACGTCGTACACGATGCGGTTGACGTTGTCCACTTCGTTGACGATGCGGACCGAAATTTTCTCCAGAATGTCCCACGGAATGCGCGCCCAGTCGGCGGTCATTCCGTCGATCGAAGTGACCGCGCGGATGCCGACGGTGTACGAATACGTGCGCGCGTCGCCCATGACGCCGACGCTCTTCATGTTCGGCAGCGCCGTGAAATACTGCCAGATCTCGCTTTCGAGACCCGCTTTGGCGATCTCTTCGCGCAGGATCAGGTCCGAATCGCGTACGATCGTCAGCTTCTCTTCCGTCACTTCGCCCAACACGCGGATCGCGAGACCCGGGCCCGGGAAAGGCTGGCGCCAGACGATCGCATGCGGCATGCCGAGCTCTTCGCCGACTTTGCGCACTTCGTCCTTGAACAGCGTGTTCAGCGGTTCGATCAGGCTGAACTTCATGTCCGCCGGCAGGCCGCCGACGTTATGGTGCGACTTGATCGTCTGCGCCGTCGCTGTTCCGCTCTCCACGATGTCCGTGTACAGCGTACCCTGCGCCAGGAAGTCGAAATCGCCGAGCTTGGCCGATTCTTCGTCGAAGCAGTAGATGAATTCGTTGCCGATAATTTTACGCTTCTGCTCTGGGTCTTCGACGCCTGCGAGCTTGCTCAGGAAACGTTCCTGCGCGTCGATCTTGACCACGTGGATATCGAACTTGCCGACGAACGTCTCCATGACGCTTTCCGCTTCGCCTTTGCGCAGCAGGCCGTGGTCGATAAACATGCACGTCAGCTGATCGCCGATCGCGCGGTGGATCAGCATCGCCACGACGGACGAATCGACGCCGCCGCTCAGCGCGCACAGCACTTTGCGGTCGCCGACTTTGTTGCGGATATCCTGAATCGCGTCTTCGATAAACGATTCCATCGTCCACTCGCCGCTGCATTTGCACACTTCGTACAGGAAGTTCTTGATCATCTCGTTGCCGTAGACGGAGTGGCGCACTTCCGGGTGGAACTGCACCGCGTGCAGGTTGCGCTCCTTGTGGCTCATCGCCGCGATCGGCGCCGATTCGGTGCCGGCTTCCAGCACGAAGCCTTCCGGCAGCGTCACGACATGGTCGCCGTGGCTCATCCAGACGGTCTGCTTGGCATCGAGGCCCTGGGTCAGGACGCTGTTATGCAAAAACTCGACGTCGGCTTTGCCGTATTCGCGCTTGCCCGCGCGTTCGACTTTGCCGCCGAGCTGCTGCGCCATGAGCTGCATGCCGTAGCAGATGCCGAAGATCGGCAGGCCGAGCTCGTAAATGGCCGGATCGACGTGAGGCGCTCCTTCTTCGTATACGCTGAGCGGCCCTCCGGAGAAGACGATCCCCGCCGGATTCAGTTCACGCAGGCGTTCAACCGGGGTATTGTACGGCATTAGCTCGCTGAATACGCCCAAATCACGAATTCTTCTGGCAATCAGTTGGTTATATTGTCCCCCAAAGTCCAATACGACAATGAGTTCGTTCGGTTTATTCATGTCACGCCTCCCTTAATTACTGTCGCTAATTATACCGATGCCCCTGAAATACCGCAAGAAAAAAAGGGCATCGCCCGGGCCGAATGTCCAACTTGGGAAGACAGGCGAAGCGAAGATGGATTTTCCGGGCCCATCTGGCGTAAAATCAAGGGAAACATCCGCCGCATTCATTGTCCAAAGGAGCCCGAAGACATATGGAAATATTCAAAATGGTCCAGCAGCTGTTCGAACATTACGGATACCTGGTCATGTTCCTGGGGTTGTTCCTGGAATTTATCGCCCTCCCGTTTCCCGGCGAAACGACGATGGCCTATGCCGGGTACTTGTCGTATACGGGAGCGCTGCGGTTCGACCTGCTGCTGCTCGTCGCTTTTCTCGGCACCACGATCGGCATGAGCATCACGTACGTAATCGGCAAAAAAGCCGGGCTGCCTGCCCTGCTGCGCTTCGGCGGCTGGTTTTTCAAAGAAAGCAAGCTGGTCAAAACGCAAAAGTTTTTCTCGAAATACGGTCCGGCGCTTATCTTTTTCGGTTATTTCATTCCCGGCGTGCGCCACTTTACGGGCTACTTTGCCGGCATCATGAATATTCCGTTCAAAAAGTTCGCCCTGTACGCTTACACCGGCGCGCTGTTCTGGACGCTGCTGTTTCTCGGCCTCGGCAAAATCTTCGGGCCGCAGTGGTCGGTCGCGTTCAAGCTGGCCGAACAGTATGTCGTCTGGATCGCGGCCGTCGCCGCCCTGCTGCTCGGCGTCTTCCTGATCTTCAAATACCGGGCGCTGGCCGCTTCGATCGCAGCCGCGCTGCCCCGGTACCTGTCGGGCAAGAAGCGGTCCGCCCGCTCCAAGCCCTCGCGGCCGCAGCCGGCTTCCGACGAGATCGCGCTTCTTCGCCGGCGCCTCAAGCGCGCCCATATCGTCAAGCTTGCGCCGGGACGCTTCCCGTCGAAGATCGTGCTGAAATCGCGCGTCAAGCCGTGAAGCCGGAACGCACCAAAAACCCCCCGGGCCCGCAGGCCCGGGGGGTTGTGTCATGCTGTGTCGGCGGCGCATAGAATCCGTGTTCGCCGCAGGCAGGCTGAGCTTAGATACCGGCTCGTGCCGTTCTGGGATCGGATTCCGGCGGTTCGGCCGAAGCGGATTCCGGCTCCGGCACTTCGATGCCCCGGATCTCCAAATCTTCGCGCAGATCCATGTAAAGACGCTTGGCTTGTTCGCAGGCTGCCGTGATGTCGTTATCTTTGACGGTTTTGTAGATCCCCCGAAGTTTTGCATTGTACGAATTGTGGTCCACTCTTACCCAAGACGGAATGATTTGCATAATCCACTTTCCTCTCCCCTGAAAATCATCAAGTACCCACCGCAGAACCGACCGACGGCCGGAACTGCCCAAGACACCCGTATCCGAAAGCACGAGACCCCTTGCCCCGCGATTCGGAATACGCCGGAAACTTGTTCGGTTCCCTGTTTGCGAACGGCTTTCCGCTTTTTGTATAAAATCGGTTCCCCCACCGTTCGACGCCTGTATGAATTCCCCCCTGTTCTGCGCCAAATCCCATTAGTCAATGAGACTTCATTTTCATTACCTCACATAAATCTAAACGTTTTCTCGTTTTTTCTCAAACAATTTTTGTCGTTTTTCACCAAATAGCCTTGAAACAAGGCGAATATCGTTAAACGGGTCAAATCTCGTCGATCGACCGCAGCACTTCGTCCACATGTCCTTCGACTTTGACTTTGCGCCACTCCCGAACGAGGCGTCCTTCTTCGTCGATCAGGAACGTCGAACGCACGATGCCTTCGTATTCTTTGCCGAAGTTTTTCTTGAGCTGCCACACGCCGAAGCGCTCGCTGACCGCGTGATCCGTATCTGCCAGCAGCGGGAAAGGCAGGTCGTATTTGGCGCCGAACTTCTCGTGCGATTGGACGTCGTCGGCGCTGATGCCGATCACGGCCGCATTTTTCGTCGCGAAAAAGCTCTCCGAATCGCGGAAATCGCAAGCCTGCTGCGTGCAGCCGGGCGTCATGTCTTTCGGGTAAAAGTAAATCACGAGTTTCTTGCCTTTGTAATCGCCGAGCTTGATTTCTTCGCCTCCGACGGCGGGCAGGCTGAACTCCGGTACCGGTTGTCCGACTTCTAACATAACTGAATCGCTCCTTTGGCGTTTGAAATTTGGGTTCGCAATCGTGCCGAGCTTCGCTCATTCCCATTTTAACAGCAAACTCCCTGCGCAAGAAAGGAACCGGAGTCCCCCCTCCGGCCGCTCCGATCGAGAAAATGTGGGCGGCCCGGACAAGCTAACGAATCCTGAGCACGCTATTCCCCCTGTTTTCCCGGTTTCCCCATTCTAACGAATCGTCAGCCCCTTATTCGTCCCGATTGGCCGTTTTGAAGCCTTTTCGGCCCTCATAGCGTGACGACGATTCGTTAATGTTCCAAAAAAGCCGAATACGAATCATTAGCGATACATCGATTCGTTACGCGCCAAAGAATCCCGACCCTCCTTTCGGAGAGCCGGGATTCCCGGAAGCCGCCGGAAGCCACCTCCCGGCCGCTCCCCGATCTGATTTTGACCTGCCCTTCGACGTCCAAGGCGCGTTCTCGCCCTCCGACGTCCCGTGCCCTTCGACGTCCAGGGCGCATTCTCGCCCTCCGACGTCCCTCTGCCCTTCGACGTCCAGGGCGCATTCTCGCCCGCCGACGTCCCTCTGCACTTGGACGTCCAGGGCGCGTTCTCGCCCTCCGACGTCGCAGCTCTTACACTTTCACGCTCTTATGCTTTCTGCCCTTAGGCTTGTACGATCTTTTCCCTTCCCCCTCCACCGCCAGGCAGGACGCAGCGGAGGGGGAAGGGGAGCCTGAAGAAGCGGAGCGTTCGCCTTTGAGGTTTGATTTCACCCCTATAAAATACAATCGAAGAAATCAAACCGAAACAGCGATCGTAAGGCCCCCTTCCCCCGGAGCGCCCCCTCCTGCCGAGCGCCTCCCGTCTACGATCCTGCCCCGCGATACTTCTTCACGCCGAGATTCCAGCTCGTCAGCCCGATCGTCAGGAAGATCGCCGCCATGACCGGCGTCAGCCACGCCATATGCGTCATCTCCGTCCGGCCGAGGAACAGCGAAGCCGGATAGATCCCGACGAACGCGAACGGCAAAATCCAGGTCAATAAGAACTGGATCGCGCGGTTATAGATCGTGACCGGATAGCGGCCGTAGTTCTGGATATTGTACAGCAGCGGAATAATGCCGGTCGGCGAGTCGGAATAGAACGACAGCGACGTCAGCGTGATATAGATGCCGGTGTAGATAAGCGTCGCGCTGAGCGCGAACAGCAGCAGCACCGGAATATGCCACCAGAGCAGTTCCAGACCGAGCTGTCCGCCGCTGATGACCATGATGACCAGGCCGATCACCGAACCGATCAGGCCCGGCGGGTCGATATTTTCCAGGAAAATCTGAAACAGGTTGTAGGCGGGACGGGTCAGGATACGGTCCATCTCGCCTTTGACGATGTAGCGGTCGCTGAAATTCCACAGGTTGACGAAGCAGCTGAACAGCCCGAACGGCACCATGAAGAATCCGTACACGAATACGACTTCCGCTTCGCTCCAGCCGCCCAGCGTATCGGTATGGCCGAAGACGACGAAGATAAAGACCAGGTTGCTCGCCTGAAGCAGCAGGTCCGAGATGACCTCGACCCAGAAGTCCGCGCGGTACGTCAGCCTTGTTTTCATATAATTTTTGAGATACTCGATAACCAATCCGATATAGTACATGCGCTTAGCCCCCCTGTACGAACAGCCGCTTGCGCGCCGCCCGCCACATGAAAAAGATCGGGATCAGCAGAGCGAAGAACCAGATCAGCTGGATGCCGAATACTTCGAGAATGCCCGTCCCTTTCGTGCGTCCCGTGAAGACCGAACCCGGCAGGTACGTGATCGCCTGAAAAGGCAGCCATTGCATGGTCGCGCTGAGCCACCCGGGGAACAGGCTGATCGGAATGACGAGGCCGGAGAACAGGTCGACGACGACCCGTTTCATGCGCATGATGCCTTCGTTATTTTCCACAAAAAACGCCATCAGCCCGGTCAGGATGTTCAGCTGCGAGTTGATCAGGAAGCTGAAGAACAGCATGACCAGGAAGCCGATCCACGCCAGCGGGTCCGTCGGCAGTCTCACCGGGAACAGCAGCAGCGCCAGCAGCATGCCGGGAATCATGAACAGCGTGAAGCGGAACAATCCTTCGCCGAAGCCCTGCATCATTTTGACGAACAAATAATTGTAGGGACGAATAAACTGGATGGCGATGGAACCGTCCCGGATATCGGTCGCGATCTCGCGGTCCAGATTGTTGAAGTAGAACGCGCGCGCCATCCATGATACGGCGATATACGTCGTCATCTGCGAAGCGGTAAAACCGCCGATCTCGCCTTTGTCCCCGTAGATAGCCTGCCAAGTGAAGTAGTAGACGCCGATGTTCAGCATGTAGATCAGGATGCCGGAATAATAATTGACGCGGTACGCCAGCATCGTCAGAAAACGGATGCGGATAAAATCGGTATAGACGCTAAGCATGGGAGTTGTGCCCGCCTTCCGCGACCGGGGCCGCCGGCGCGGTCGCCGAACCGGTCCGGTAAATCTGGCGCACAATCTCGTCGGTCGTCGTCTCGGTGATCTTGATGTCCGTGATCGCGATGTCCGCATGGCCGACGACGCGGGCCAGCACGTCGGACACGCTCATCTCGCCCGGCACCAGCACTTCGGCGTGCAGATCGTTGTCCGCGGTCCAGCTCACGCCGAGTTCCGACGTCAATCCCTGCAGCCTCGGCAGCGGACACGGCGCTCCGAACTGGAACGTGACGCGCGTCCCCTGTCCCCAGCGGGACTTCAGCGTATCAAGCCCGCCGTCGTAGATGATGCGGCCTTCGTCGAGCATGATGACCCGCGAGCAGAGCGCTTCGATATCCTGCAGATCGTGCGTCGTCAGCAGGATGGTCGTGCCGTGCTGCCGGTTCATGTCTTTGAGGAATTCGCGAATCTCCGTCTTGACGATAATGTCGAGACCGATCGTCGGCTCGTCCAGGAAGACGATCGACGGGTTGTGCAGCAGCGCGGCCACCAGCTCGCAGCGCATGCGCTGGCCGAGGCTCAGCTTGCGCACGGGGCGGCTGAGCAGCTCGCCCAGATCGAGGCGCTGGACGAGTTCGTCCAGCCGCTTTTTGTAATCGTTCTCGCCCACGCCGTACACTTTGCGCAGCAGGCCGAACGATTCGATGACGCCGATGTCCCACCAGAGCTGGCTGCGCTGGCCGAACACGACGCCGATATTGCGGACGAACTTCTCGCGCTCCTCGTGCGGCACGTAGCCGCCGACGTTGAGCTTGCCGGAAGTCGGGACGAGAATGCCGGTCAGCATCTTGATCGTCGTCGACTTGCCCGCTCCGTTCTCGCCGATATATCCGCAGATCTCGCCGGCGGGAATAGAGAAGGAGATGTCGTTGACCGCCGCGACTTCGTTGTATTGACGGGAAAATAAATCCTGCAGCGCGCCTTTGAGGCCGCCGCGGTTCTTCTGGACTTTGAACGTTTTGTTCAAGTGCTCGACTTCGATGGCGTTCATAGATGTTCCTCTCTTCGCATCCGGCTCGGGCCGGAGTGCCTGTATGCGTTCTTGATTCGGGTCTTGATTCCGATCGGGATGACAACGGTCATTCGGGTTGCGGCGGGTCGCTGCGGACGGTTACGCCCCCGCCGTTCGCCGGACCGCGCGGTGAATTGCCTGCCGCTCCGAAAAAAATTATAATGGAGGGATGCCGCAATGGCAAACGCCGAATCGATCTCTCCTATTTTGCAACAAGGAAAGGAAGAAAGCGAATGACAAAAAAAAGCAGGCTGACAATCGTCTGGGTGCTCGCCCTGGTCTTGGCTTCCGCCGCGGGTTACTCGATTTATTATTTTTCCAATCTGTACAATCAAGTGTCCAATCTGCAAAAAGTCGGAGAGTCCTCCCCGTTTCGCAATCTGCCCGCGACCGAGAAGACAGCCGCGCAGGAACCGCCCAAATGGGAAGGCCGCGAACCGGTCAACGTTCTGCTCATGGGCGTCGACGGCCGCGACTCGCTCGCCGGCGATATTCCCCGTTCGGACACGATGCTGGTCGCTTCGCTTGATCCGGTCCGCAAAACGATCCATATGTTCTCCATCATGCGTGACACGTACACCGATATTCCCGGGTTCGGCAAGCAGCGTATCAACACCGCTATTACGCACGGACCGAATACGGCGATGGAAGCGGTCGGCGGCCTGCTCGGCATTCCGATCCAGTATTACGTCTATACGGACTTTCAGGGCTTTATCGCGCTGGTCGATTCCGTGGGCGGGGTAGACTTCAATGTTGAAAAAGATATGAAGTACCTCAGCGCGGCCGACGGACCGGAATACGATATCGATCTCAAGGCAGGCCAGCAGCACCTCGACGGCCGAACCGCGCTCCAGTACGTGCGCTTCCGGCATGACCGGCTGTCCGATTTCAGCCGTACCGGCAGGCAGCGCGAGTTCCTCAAAGCGGTCGCGGACAAGTTGAAGTCGAACACTTCGATCATGAAGCTGCCCGACATTCTGGAGCAGGTCAATCCGTACATCGACACCAACCTGAGCGTCGGCGACATGTGGAAGCTCGCAAGCGTCGCCTACGACAGCCAAATCGGCGGCAGCGAACAGATTCCGCCGAATCCGCTGCTGCGCGAAGAGACGATCAAAGGCGCGGCCGTCCTCACCGTCAGCAGCCAGGAGAAGCTGGAAAGCTTCGTTCAGGATACGCTGAACGCTCCGGGAGAGCCGGCCGTACCCGCTCCTTCGGGCCGGAAGAACGAAGCGCTCGGCGAAGGCAGCGGGGAACCGCAGTAAGTCGCCGGGCCGGCGGAAGCCGCCCAACGACGCAGCACTGCCCAAGCTGTAACCAAATCGTCCCTGTACGCGGGATGCAAAATTCGTTACGCTTAAAGGGCGCCTTGACCCAAGGCGTCCTTTGACTTGATCCGGCATCGCTTTGCGCATGCCGCAGCCCCTATATCGAAAGGATCGTGTACCATGAATCGTCCAAATTCCGAAAGACTTTACGCCGAAGCGCTCGAACATATCGTCGGAGGCGTCAACAGCCCTTCCCGCTCGTTCAAAGCGGTCGGCGGAGGCGCACCCGTATTCATGCAGCAGGGCCAGGGCTCCCGTTTCCGGGACGTCGACGGCAACGAATATATCGACTACCTGGCCGCTTACGGGCCGATCATTACGGGCCACGCCCACCCGCACATCACCGAAGCGATCGTGCGCGCCGCGCAGAACGGCATCCTCTACGGCACGCCGACCGAGCTTGAGATCAAGCTCGCCAAGATGCTCAAAGACGCTATCCCGTCCATGGACAAAGTCCGCTTCGTCAACTCCGGCACGGAAGCGGTCATGTCGACGATCCGGGTCGCCCGCGCGTACACGAACCGCTCGAAGATCATCAAATTTGCCGGCTGTTATCACGGCCATTCGGATCTCGTTCTCGTGGCGGCCGGTTCCGGCCCGTCCACGCTCGGCATTCCGGACAGCGCCGGCGTGCCGGCCAGCATCGCCCAGGAAGTCATTACTGTGCCGTTCAACGACCTGCCAAGCCTCGAAGAAGCGCTCAACCGTTGGGAAGGACAGATCGCGGCCGTCATGGTCGAGCCGATCGTCGGCAACTTCGGCATGGTCATGCCGGCTCCGGGCTTCCTCGAAGGACTGTGCAAGCTGACGCACGACCACGGCGCGCTCGTCATCTACGACGAAGTCATCACGGCGTTCCGCTTCCATTACGGCTCCGCGCAGACGTTCGCGGAACTGGACAATCACGACGCCATCATGCCGGATCTCACGGCGCTCGGCAAAATTCTCGGCGGCGGGCTGCCGATCGGCGCCTACGGCGGCCGCAAGCACGTCATGGACCAGGTCGCCCCGCTCGGTCCGGCTTACCAGGCCGGTACGATGGCCGGCAACCCGGCGTCCGTCTCGGCCGGCATCGCCTGCCTGGAAGTGCTGCAGGGCGAAGGCGTCTACGAAGAGATGAACCGCCTGGCGATCCGCCTGACGGACGGCATCGCCGAATCGGCCCGGCGCCACGGCGTGCCGCTGACGATCAACCGCATTCGCGGTTCGTTCTCCACGCATTTCTGCGACCATCCGGTCACCAACTACGACCAGGCGCAGAATACCGACGGCGAAGCGTTCGCCGCTTTCTTCCGCGGCATGCTGGACCGCGGCATCTGCCTCGCTCCGTCCAAGTACGAAGCGTGGTTCCTGACGACCGCGCATACGGACGCGGATATCGACGCCACGCTTGCCGCGGCGGACGAGACGTTCAAAAGCATGCGCTGAAGCGGCTTGCCCGCTTTTCGCGCCCGTTCCTGGGCAAGACCCTCGCAATCACCTTCGTCTCCGTGCAATCCGCGGACCCGAAGGTGATTTTGGCATAGGCCCATTCCCATAGATGGGTTATGATAGTAAGAAAAGCGCACGCGAGAGGAGATCCCATGGACGACGATAAAGAGCAGCGCCGCAAAAATCTCAAAGTGATCCAATTCGACAAAAACGCGGAGGATCTCGTCGAGATCGAGAAACCGCCCGTGACTTTCGCCGACGTCGGCGGATTGGAAGAGGTCAAGAAGAAGATCCGCATGAACTTCATTCTCCCGCTCCAGCAGCCCGAGCTGTTCGCGGCCTACGGCCGGGAAGCGGGCGGTTCCCTGCTGCTGTACGGACCTCCCGGCTGCGGCAAAACGTTTCTGGCCCGCGCGATCGCGGGCGAGATCGACGCGAGCTTTTTGCATCTGGAACTTCAGGCGATCCTGTCCATGTACATCGGGGGCAGCGAACACAATCTGCATGCCATTTTCGAAAAAGCACGCGCCGAAGCGCCCTGCGTCCTATTTATCGACGAGTTGGACGCGCTCGGCGGCAGCCGCCACGGCATGCGCCAGCATCACGACCGCATGCTCGTCAACCAGCTGCTGGTCGAATTGGACGGACTCGCAAGCTTCAACGAGAACGTCTTTATCGTCGGCGCGACCAATACGCCGTGGTATCTCGACTCCGCCCTGCGGCGCCCGGGACGCTTCAACAATCTGCTGTTCGTCACGCCGCCGGAAGAAGAGGAACGCGACATGATTCTCAAGCTCAAGCTGCACGGCAAGCCGGCCGACGGAATCAACGTGCGCAAGCTGGCCGAGAGCACGCCCCTGTTCTCCGGCGCGGATCTCGATCAGCTCGTGCGGGACGCAACCGAACTTGCGCTGGAGCGCGCGATGGAGACGGGCGAGATCCAACCGCTCGCGGAGACCGATTTCCGCCGCGTCCTGAAGACCCGGCAGGCGTCCACGCTCGACTGGTTCGCCACCGCGCGCAACTATGCCACGTTCAGCGACACGAACGGCGAATACGCGCAGGTGCTGGAATTTATCAAAAGGCACAAAATCCGCTAAAATCCCGGAGGTGGCGCGATGAGCGAAGAGATCAACGGCCCGGTCCCGCCGGGCGTGCGCGCCGAACGGTTCCAGCGGCTGCTCGGCTGGGGCAAGCACAAGGAAGCGCTGGCCGAAGCCGGCGAATGGCTGCGCGAGGAGCCGGAGACGGCGGGACCGTACAACGCGCTGGCGCTCGCCTATATCAATACGGGCGAATTCGACCGGGCGCTGGAATGCACGAACCAGTCGCTGCGCATCGATCCCGACGACGATGACGGCTGGTTCTTCCGCGCGGTTATCCATTACGCGACCAACGAGTGGAAATTGATGCGGGAAGCGGCCGAAGAAGCGCTGCGCATCAATCCGTATCGGGCGCATCTGCATTATTTGCTGGCCAATATGCACAACAAGCAGGGCAAGTTCGAACAGGCCCGCGTGAGCATCGAACAGGCGCTCGCAATCGACGCGGAGAACGGGTTGTACCATGCGCTGCACAGCTACGTGCTCGCCAACTGCCTGCGCTTCGACGATTCGATCGAATCGGCCGAGACGGCGCTGCGCGAAGACGTCGAACGTGCCCAGACGTTTCTGTATCTGGGCTGGGCGGCGGATCGGCGGGGCGACGCAAAAGGCGCCAAGACCATGATGGAACAGGCGATCCGGCTCGATCCCGACGACGAACAGATCCGGACGGAATACATGCAGTCGCTGCAAAAAAACTTCTGGTTCTACCGGATCTTCACCCTGCCGGTGTTCTTCCGGCGCTTCAAGCCGTGGAAGCTGGTGCTGATCTGGATCATCGCGTCGATCGTGTTCCGGCCGCTGGTCATCCTGCTCGTCATTTTGTACATGCTCAGCTTCATGCTGAGCAAAGCTTTCGTGCACGTCCAGGTGTACGGCTGGCGGCGCGCGCCGAAAAGGCGGGAGAAATAATCTCCCGCCTTTTTTTACGTTTGCGGATGCCGCCGCTGCCGCAAAAATTCCCGCCGGCGTCCGTCCCGGTCAAGCAGCACGCGCCGGATCTCCGTGTCCGAGATCGGCTTGAACACGTAGTCCTGCATGCCGCTCGCGAGGCATTCTTCCGCGAAGCCCGGCCGCACGAAAGCGGTTACCGCCACGATATACGGCATCGATTGTTCCGGCAGCACCTGGCGGATCAGCCTTGCCGCCGTCATTCCGTCCATCTGCGGCATCTGCACGTCCATGAACACGAGATCGTAGCGCTTTTTGGCCGCGGCCGCAAAAGCTTCGATGCCGTTCTCGACGATATCCGCCCGGCAGCCGGACTTGAGCAGCAGCTCGCTCAGCAGCCGGCGGTTGACCGGGTGGTCCTCCGCGATCAGGATGCTCAGGTTCTCCGGCTGCTCCGCTTCTTCGGCAAAGCCCGTGCCGCGCTCCGCGCCGCCATATTCGTTCGCAGCCGCTCCGTCTGCGGCGAAAGGATCGGGAAGCGTTCGCTGGCCCGAGACGCTGCAGGGCAGCGTGAACCGGAAGACCGATCCGACATGCTCCCGGCTCTCGACCCGGATCGTTCCGCCCATCAATTCGACCAGCCGTTTGGAGATCGACAGGCCGAGGCCGGTACCTCCGTATTTGCGGTTCAGCCCGGGATGCAGCTGCGAAAACGACTGAAACAGACGGTTCTGCTTGCTTTCGGCAATGCCCACGCCGGTATCTTCCACCCGGAAATCAAGCACCGGTTCGCGTTCGTCGGCGCCTTCGGCCATCGCTACGGAGACCGTGACCGAGCCGCTGTCCGTGAATTTGACCGCGTTGCCGATCAGATTGGCCAGCACCTGCCGAAGCCGGTCGGGATCGACGACGATTTCTTCCGGAACGTTCGGAGCGGCTTCCCAGCGCAGCGAGATGCCTTTCTCTTCGGCCTGGGCCGCGAACAGCTCGGCGGCGCTTGCGATCAGAGGCGTCAGCAGCACGTTCTCGAATTCCAGGTTCAGCCCTCCGGCGTCGATCTTGCTGAAGTCCAGCACGTCGTTCAGAATACGCATCAACGACCGGCCGCTGTCCTGGATGATCTCCGCGTATTCGCGCTGTCCCGGCATCAGCTCGGTATCGAGCAGCAGGTCGGTCATTCCGAGCACGCCGTTCATCGGAGTCCGGATCTCGTGGCTCATCATCGCGAGGAACTCCGATTTGGCCGACGCGGTCTGCTCGGCCAATTCTTTCTGCCGCAGCACTTCCCGCTCGTTCGTCAGGTCCCGGAACACGACGACGGCGCCTTGAATGCGGCCTTTGTCCACGATCGGATTGACGTTGTATTCGATCAGACAGCTCGACCCGTCTTTTTTCCAGATCACGCCTTCCTGAACGAGTCTCGGCAGGCCGTCGCTCAGCGTGCGGCAGATCGGACATTCCTCCACCGTATAGGGAACGCCGTCCGTGCCGGAGTGCAGCAGCAGGCTGTGGTTATCGTGCCCGATAAACTCTTCCTGCCCGTACCCGAGCAGATTGAGCGCGGCCGGATTGGCAAACATCGTCCGGCCGTCGTTGCCGATTCCGAAAATGCCTTCGGACACCGAGTTCAGGATCAGCGTATATTCGTACCCGAGTTTTTCGATCTGCCGGGTATACTGTTTGCGCTCGGTAATGTCGCTGGCGATGCCGTAGATCCCCACCACTTCGCCGTCCACGACAATCGGAATATTGATAATATTCAGGTCGACTTTTTTGCCGCTTTCCCGCACGATGGACGCTTCGTAATTTTGCGGAATGCCGCGGCAGGCCGCTTCGAAATACCGGTTCGTCCGGTCGAGGTTCTCGTCTTCGATCGCGGTGCGGTACGACTGGCCGATCAGGTCTTCCGCATCGCAGCCGAGCAGGATGGCCATGCTCTCGTTGCAGGACGTGTAGATCCCTTCGAGGCTGAGCGAATAGACGCCCGAAGGGTTGTAATCAAACAGCGACTTGTACCGTTCTTCGCTCTCCTGAAGCTGCCGCTGCGCAAGCTTGCGTTCCGTGACGTCGCGCGATACGGCGATGATCTCGCGCGGTTCGCCCGTATGCTCGTCATACGTGAAGCTTGCCGCGCTCTCCAGCCAGACGTAGTCCCCGCTGCGGGTCCGCACCCGGAATTCGATCGTATTCGACGTACCTTCGGCTTTGACTTTGCCCAAATACGCGGTCACTTTGTCCCGATCTTCGGAATGGAAAATATCGAACGAACTTCGACCGACCAGTTCCTGCGACTTGTAGCCGAGAATATGCTCGGACGCCGGCGACAGATACAAAAAATTCGAATCCGCGCTCTGCCGGGTAAACAAGTCGAGCGAATGTTCGGAGATCAACTGGAATTCCAGCTGGTTCTGGCGAATTTGCCATTCCAGCCGGGTCTGCTCCGTAATGTCCTGGATGCTGCCGACCAGGTGCATATCGCCGATACATTTGCCCTGCGAACGCACCGTCCTGCGCTCCCCGCTGTCCGTCAGCAGGCTGTAGGTAATATCGTACGCCTCGCCGTCCCCGCAGCCGATCACCTGGTTTTTGACCTGCGTCCGGTCTTCGGTCACGATTCGCTTCAGCAGGTCCCGGGCTCCGCTCACCGACCCGCGGTCTTCGATGCCGAAGATGTCGTACATCAGATCCGAGAACTGCAGGTCGTCGTTTTTTAAATCCCAATCCCAAAAAACGATTCTGGCCAGCTCTTCGGCCTGCTTGTGCCGTTCCGACGCATCCGCCAGTTTGCGTTCGGAGAGCTTGGCGGAAGTGATGTCCCGGCATACGATGTAGACGCCGAGCCGTTCGGACTCGTGCTCCAGCGGGACGAAATCAAGCTGCGCCTCGATCGGTCCGTCTTCTTTGCGCCGCATCGTAAAATCGACGGAAGCCGTTTTGCCTTTGACCGCTTCCGCAAAGAGCGACCGAAGCTCCAGCAAAGAAGCCCCGGAATCGGTCCGGAGTTCGTCCGCGATCTCCTCCAACTCCCGGGCCGTGAATCCGGTCATATTCAAAATAGCCGGATTGGCGTAGACGATCTCCCCGCGGCCGTCCAACATCACAATTCCGTCAGGGTGGTTCATTAACAACGAATGGTACAAGCCGCCTGCCGACACCAGCTCTTTGAGTCTCTCTGTCCGATTCTGCTTCAAAACGCGATATCCCCTTAATCGAAAAATGATGAGTTTTGTCCGTATCCTGCTCGTTTGTTTGGTACTCATTACCCCGACCTGCCGCAAAAAAAACGGACTCTCCGCATTCGCCCCCGATCCGGCAGACGGAGACGCTTCGGCCCCCGACGATCTTTTTCGATAAAAAAATCCGAAAGCGGTTAAGGCCGCTTTCGGATCAGAATGCTTTTTTCCGGCGAATCGCTGTTACCGATTGACGAATACCGTGCGCAGGCGAGGCGTATACTGCACTTCGAACCCGAGACCGTCCGCCAGAACGGCAAGCGGCACATACGTTTTCGACTGTCCGTTCACCTTTTCGGTGAAGGCCGGAATCTGGATCGCGGTCTTCTGGCCGTTGACCGTGATCGTCTTCTGGCCGACCGGGATACCGACGCTGCGGCCGTCGAAATCGATGCTGGCGGTGGACGTTTTGTTGTTCCATTTCAGCTCGGCGCCCAATCCGTCGGTGATGTCGCGCAGCACGACGAACGTCGTACCATTCTTGAGAATCGGCTTAAAGGCCGTGTTCAGCTCGTTGCCGGCTACGACGACCGCGACGGTCGTCGCGGGAACAGCCTTGCCGAGCGTCCGGTATTCTTGCCAGATCTGCTCGGCAAACGCTTTGGCCAGCGTCTCGTAGCCGACCTGGTTCGGGTGAATATCCTGACGGGCGATATGCGTCAGCTGCATTTCGCGTCCGACGAACAGCGGAGCGACCGACACGGATTCCACGTGTCCGCCCGCCGCATTCTGGGCGGCCACGACCGTGTTCAGCGTCGTCGCGTAAGCGGCGGACGCTTGATTCAGCGTCGCGTACAGGTCTTTTGCGGCGACGGCCGGAAACGGTTGATACTGATCGGAGATAACGATCCGCGCGTTCGGATTGATCTCGCGCAGGTCGCTCAGCACCTGATCCAGATTGACGGCATACGTCTGAAGCAGCGCCGCGACCTGCGGCGTCAGTTCGGCCGCGGTCGGCAGCTTGCCGCTCGTCAGCAGGGGCAGCAGATCGTTGCCGCCGATCGTGATCGTGATGACGTCGGCTTCCGCCACGTCCGCGCGGGCGGCCTTCACGCCGGCCGCGAAGACCGCGGCGTTCGGGTCGCGCAGGCCGGGCTGGATGCCGTCGGCGGTCGTGTTCGAGTTGGCGCGCAGCGCTTCGACGTAACGTTCCAGACCGGCGGAATTGAGGCCGGAAATGCCGTAATTGTCGACTTCCGTCCGTCCGTGGAAGCGGGATTGCTCTTCCAGGCGCGGCACGAAGCCGTAGTATTCGGCAGCCGTCTTCTGCGGTTCGTATCCCGCTGTCAGCGAATCGCCGAACGATACGATTTTGTAAGGGTCTTCCGCCGCGAACGTGTGCGGGGCGCCTGCGAGCCCGAATGCCGGAAGTACGAGCGCCGTGCAGATCAGCGCTTTCCACCCTTTTTTGCTTAGGATATTCATGATTGTTCCCTTCCGGTCTATGGCGACCGCTCGAATTTGATGTTATAAGGCTCTAAGATGTATGAGGCAAACCCAGCTTCAGTCGGCGCTGCCGTCCGGCTCCTTCGGAGCGTGGGGCTGCGCTTTTTGCATATAGTCGTCGTAACGGTCGTCGATCTCTTCGGCCATCTGGCGGTACAGACGGGTCTCTTCCACGATCGGGTCCAGCTGCGTCTGCGTCCGGATCTCGTAGCGCGGCGAGATCAGCTCACGCTCTTTGCGTTCGCGGTCGTCGTCCTTCATCTCGCCCGCTGTCAACAGCTCGCTGAGTTCTTCTTCCAGTCGTTCCTGTCCGGGTCTTCGCCCTGCCGCATCGCTCATGCTTATTCCTCCTCTAATGAATTCGACCGATAGTGCCAAGCCGGTGTCAAGCCGTTCCCTTTGCCAAAAAACAACCGTTCGGACAGGTCCCGGCCTAGACGCCGGTAGCGTCCGCTTCTTTCAATACGGTCAGCAGCTCGGCATGCAGATCGCCGTTCGTCGCGACGATATTGCGCACGCCGAGATGGTAGGCATGCCCGAGCGTGTCGCTCACTTTGCCGCCGGACTCGGCGACGAGCAGCGCGCCCGCCGCGATATCCCAGGCGTTGAGACCGGCTTCCCAGTATCCGCTCAGGCGGCCGGCCGCTACGTGGGCGAGATGCAGAGCGGCGGAACCGCCCGCACGCAGACTGCGCACGCGCGGCGCCAGCGCCCCGATACCGCGCAGATTGATCGGAAGCTTGACGACCGGATCGGCCGGAAAGCCTACGGCAATCAGCCCTTGAGCGAGGCGTTCTTCCCCGGATACGCCCATGCGCGCGCCGTGTACGTAGGCGCCTTTGCCTTTTTCGGCGACGAACATCTCGTCGCGCGACGGATCGTAGATGACGCCGATGATGACTTCGCCTTTATGCGCCAAAGCGATCGACACGGAGTAGAACGGAAATCCGTGCACGAAGTTGGTCGTTCCGTCGATCGGGTCGATGATCCAGAGATATTCTTCGCCTTCCGTTTCGGCGAGCGCGCGGATCGAAGCTTCTTCGCCCGGCTCCACGCTTTCTTCGCCGAGAATCGCATGATCCGGAAAATGGGTCAGGATGAGGCGGCGAATCATCTGTTCGGCGCCTTTGTCGATCTCCGTGACCAGATCCTGTGCCGACGTCTTCGTGGACAGCTGTCCGTGCGTGCCGACCCTGCTTTTGATCCATTCGCCTGCTTTGGCCGCCGCGTTGATAGCGACGGCGGTATAACTTTTGCCGGTTAGGACATAAGGGACTTTCTCGTTCGATTCCACAGGATTACCGCCTTTCTGGGGGATTTGGAAAAGAAAAAAATCAAGAGATTAATACATTAAAAGATTAAGAGATTAAGAGATTAAGAGATTAAGAGATTAAAAGATTAAGAGATTAAGAGATTAAGAGATTAAAAACTTAAAAGATTAAGAGAATCGCTTAGCGCGGGACCGCAAATCGCCTTGCCCGGAGGGGTCGGCGATTTTTGGTCCTAACCCATTACATGATATCCGCCGTCAACGTAGATCACTTCTCCCGTAATCCCGCGGGACAGGCCGCTCAACAAAAACATCGCGGTGTCGCCGACTTCGGCGGTCTCGGTCGTGCGCCGAAGAGGAGCTTTTTCTTCGACGATTTTTAGGATCGAATTGAAATCGCTGATCCCTTTGGCCGCCAGGGTACGGATCGGACCGGCGGAGATGGCGTTCACGCGAATGCCGGTCGGGCCGAGGTCGGCCGCCAAATAGCGGACGGACGCTTCGAGGGCGGCTTTGGCGACGCCCATCACGTTGTAGTTGCGCATCACGCGCTCGGCGCCCATATAAGTCAGGGTCACGATGCCGCCGCCTTCGGTCATCAGCGGATGCAGCTTCTGCGCGGCAGCAACCAGCGAATAAGAGCTGATGTCATGGGCCAAAGCGAATCCGTCGCGCGACGTATCAACAAATTGTCCCGACAAGTCTTCCGCTTTGGCAAACGCAATGCAGTGCGCGATGCCGTGCAGCACCCCGAACTCTTCGCGCAGGCGGCCGGCCAGCGCTTCGATCTCGCCGTCGTCCGCCACGTTGCAGGGCAGCACGACGGAATTCGGCAGCGTGTCGGCCAACTTGCGAACCCGGCCTTCGACGCGCTCGCTCTCGTACGTAAAAGCCAGTCTCGCCCCTTGGGCGGACAAGCTTTGCGCGATGCCCCAAGCGATGCTGCGATCGTTTGCCACGCCCATGACCAACATATTTTTACCCGCGAGCAGTTCTCCCATAACTTCGTCCTCCCCGGTTGTCCGTTCGTTATTCCTTGTCGCCGAAAAACATCTCGTGTGCCAGAGCCGTCAATACGCGCGATTCTTCGTCCGTTAGCTTGCGCACCAGATCCAGCTCGACCTGCGTAATTTCCTTGTCCTGAAAATTGATTTCCGCGATGGACGCCGTGACGAGCACGATCGCGACCGCCCGGTTATCCGGGGTGTACGCAATCACTTTTTGCCCTGTCGGAAATACGCGAAACCCGTCTTTGCGCATCTTGCCCCGTCCGTATTCGAGCAGTTCGTAAAGTTCCTGCTCGCTTTTGAATTTGCATACCGAATTGAATTCCGTTTCGAATCCCATGGATAAGCGCTCCTTTCGATTGGGTGATCTGCGGGTGGGTGGGATGAGAGTGAGTGAGATCAGTGAATGAGATCAGTAAGTGAAATTAGTGAGTGAGATTAGTGAAAGAGTTGCGTGAACGGATTGAGTGAATGAGTTGTTTGGTGGGACTGGGGAATGCTTTTGGGAAAAGACTTATTAAGGATTAAAGACTATTAAAGATTAAAGACTTATTAAGGGATCTTTGAAAAGAGTGTTTTGAAAAGATTTTAAAGAGTTAAGAGATTCTCTCAAGAACTCTTCCTATATAGAAAGAGTTCTTGAAGAGATTTAGGGAATCGCTTAGCGCGGGAACTGCGAATCGCTTGGCCCGGAGGGGTCCGCGATTCTCGTTTCTATCGGCCGTACTGAAGGTTGGTACGGGCTTCATGGCGTTCCAAAGCCAGCCCGATCAGGCGATCCAGAAGCGCTTGATAAGACATGCCGGTCTCGCGCCACAGAAGAGGATACATGCTAAAAGGCGTGAAGCCGGGCATAGTGTTCACTTCGTTGATCAGAATCTTGTTGTCGGAGCGGCGGACGAAGAAGTCCGCGCGGCAGAGGCCGCTGCCTTCGACGGCTTTGAACGCGCGCACGGCAAGTTCGCGCAGCGAATCGGCCAGATCGGCATCGACGGGAGCCGGGATCATCATCTCGGATTTGCCGTCGATATATTTGGCGTTGTAATCGTAGTAATCGCCGGAAGATACGATCTCGCCCGGCACGGAAGCTTGCGGTTCGTCGTTGCCGAGCACGCCGACTTCCAGTTCGCGTCCGTCGATGAACGATTCGATCAGCACTTTGCGGTCGTACCGCAGCGCCAGATCGACCGCGTCGATCAGCGCTTCCTGGTCGCCCGCTTTGGAGATGCCGACGCTCGAGCCGAGGTTGGCCGGCTTGACGAAGCACGGATAGCCGAGCTTGGATTCCGCTTCCTGCAGCAGATCGTGCCGGCTAACCTGCCAGTCGCGTTCGCCGAAAGCGATATAAGCGCCCTGTTCCAGTCCGGCGGCCGCGAACAGCTTTTTCATGACGTCCTTGTCCATGCCCGCCGAAGACGAGAGCACGCCCGCGCCGACGTACGGCAGTCCGGCCATTTCGAACAAGCCCTGTACCGTTCCGTCTTCGCCGAACGTGCCGTGCAGCAGCGGGAACATCACGTCGATGCCGCTTTCCCGGCCGCTCAGCGAAGCGAACATGGCGCCCGCCGCTTCGGCCGTTCCGCCCGCGGCGGATTCCAATTTCATGTCGTCCACGGCTTTCATCGGCGCGTCCAGCGTTCCGCCCATGCGCCATTCGCCGCGCGGTGTAATATAAAAAGGAACGATGTCGTATTTCGTATAATCGAATGCGTTCATTACCGCAAAACCGGTCTGCAAAGACACCTCGTGCTCGCCCGATTTTCCGCCGTATACCAGTCCTACCGTTACTTTGTTTGCTGTCATGTCTAAGCCCCCGTCAATTCGTTGAAATCTCTCTTCCCAGTATAGAGGATAGGCCGCCCGCCTGCAAAGAAAACCCGCATACCGCAAGCACGTCAAATTCGGAATTCCGCGGTCGTTTGAAGGCAAAAAGGACTTTACGCGCCGGATTGTAAACGTTATAATTAAAACAGAGATTTTTGAAATTTGGTTTCACTGAATGAAACTTTTGCTGAAATAGTCCTGCTTTTTCACGAACGGATGCGCTTGCACGACCGATTTGGGCGCTCCGTCCATCCCTGAATTCACGGACGGCTCCGGAATTTTTCCGGATGCCGCGCCGCTTCACCCCATTTCCCGAGGAGGTACACTCATGGCTTTGTCCGATCAATTCTCCGCCGCACGCACGCTCGAATCCGGCGGCAAGTCTTACCGTTATTACAGCCTGAAGGCACTCGAAGAACAAGGTCACGCGGGCATCTCCAAGCTCCCGTTTTCGATCCGCGTTCTGCTTGAAGCGGCCGTCCGCCAATTCGACGGACGCGCGATTACCGAAGAACACGTCAACCAAATCGCACGCTGGGCCGAAGAACGCGATGCCAACAAGGAAATCCCGTTCATCCCGGCCCGGATCGTCCTGCAGGACTTCACCGGCGTACCGGTTGTCGTCGATCTCGCAGCGATGCGCGATACGGTCAAACTGAGCGGCGGAGATCCGAAGCAGATCAATCCGCTCGTACCGGTTGACCTCGTTATCGACCACTCCGTCATGGTTGACGCGTTCGGCACGTCCGACGCGCTCGATTTCAATATCAACCTGGAATTCGAACGCAACGAAGAACGTTACCGTTTCCTGCGCTGGGCGCAAACGGCATTCGATAACTTCCGCGCCGTTCCGCCGTCCACGGGCATCGTGCACCAGGTCAACCTGGAGTACCTCGCTTCCGTCGCGGCAACGAAGGTGATCGACGGCGAGACTTACGTCTTCCCGGATTCCCTCGTCGGCACGGATTCCCACACGACAATGATCAACGGTCTGGGCGTTGTGGGCTGGGGCGTCGGCGGTATCGAAGCCGAAGCCGGCATGCTCGGCCAACCGCTGTACTTCGTCACGCCTGACGTCGTCGGCTTCAAACTGACGGGCAGCCTGTCCGAAGGCGCGACCGCGACCGACCTGGCGCTGACCGTTACCGAAATTTTGCGCAAAAAAGGCGTAGTCGGCAAATTCGTCGAGTTCTTCGGTCCCGGCCTGAGCAATATCGGCCTGGCCGACCGCGCGACGGTTGCCAACATGGCACCGGAATACGGCGCGACCGTCGGCTTCTTCCCGGTCGATGCCGAGACGCTGACTTACCTGCGCAACACCGGACGCGAAGACGAGCAGATCGAACTGGTCGAGAACTACTACCGCGCCCAAGGCATGTTCCGTACGGACGATATGGCCGATCCGGAATTCAGCGACATCGTCGAACTGGACCTCGGTTCCGTCGTGCCGAGCCTTGCCGGACCTAAGCGTCCGCAGGACCGTATCGAGCTGACGAACATGAAGGGCAACTTCGAAGATATCGTTCGCACGCCGGTCGACAAAGGCGGCTACGGACTCAGCGACGAGAAGATCGCCGAGAAAGTCACGGTCAACCACAAGAACGGCAAGACGAGCGAAATGGGCGCCGGTGCCGTCGTTATCGCGGCGATCACGAGCTGTACCAACACTTCGAACCCTAGCGTTATGCTGGGTGCGGGCCTTCTGGCCAAAAAAGCCGTCGAACGCGGCCTGACGCGCCCGGAATACGTGAAGACCAGCTTGACGCCGGGCTCCCTGATCGTAACGGACTACCTGTTCAAGGCAGGCCTGCTCGATCCGCTCGAGAAACTGGGCTTCTACGTGGCCGGTTACGGCTGCGCGACCTGCATCGGCAACTCCGGCCCGCTGCCGGACGAAGTCGCTCAAGTCGTTGCCGATAACGATCTGACCGTTGCGGGCGTCCTGTCCGGCAACCGGAACTTCGAAGGCCGCGTCCACGCGCAGGTCAAAATGAACTATCTGGCTTCCCCGCCGCTCGTCGTCGCTTACGCGCTGGCCGGCACGGTGAACATCGATATGGCGACCGAGCCGCTTGGCTACGACCAACAAGGCGAACCGGTCTTCCTGCGCGACATCTGGCCGACTTCCCAGGAGATCCGCGATGCGGTCGCCATGGCGATCACGCCGGAAATGTTCCGCCTGAAGTACGCGAACGTCTTTACCGCCAACGAACGCTGGAACGCGATCGAAGTGCCGGAAGGCGAACTGTACGAGTGGGATTCCAACTCGACGTATATCCAGAACCCTCCGTTCTTCCGCTACTTGAACGACGGAATGAAGGATATTGCCGATATCAAGCAATCCCGCGTACTGGCCCTGCTGGGCGATTCGGTCACGACCGACCATATCTCGCCTGCGGGCAATATCGCGCCGAAGAGTCCGGCCGGCCTGTACCTGGCCGAGCACGGCGTCGAACGCAAAGACTTCAACTCCTACGGCTCGCGCCGCGGTAACCACGAAGTCATGATGCGCGGCACGTTCGCCAACATCCGGATTCGCAACATGGTGGCTCCGGGCACCGAAGGCGGCGTAACGAAGTACCTGCCGACCGACGAAGTGATGTCGATCTACGACGCTTCGATGAAATATCAAGACGAAGGCCAGAACCTGATCGTGCTCGCCGGCAAAGAGTACGGCACGGGCAGCTCCCGCGACTGGGCGGCCAAAGGCACGATGCTGCTGGGCGTCAAAGCCGTCATCGCGGAAAGTTTCGAACGGATTCACCGCAGCAACCTCGTCGGCATGGGCGTACTTCCGCTCCAGTTTGAAGAAGGCAGCACGTGGAAATCCCTCGGCCTCGACGGCCGCGAGACGTTCGACATCTCCGGCTTGAGCAACGACGTGAAACCGGGCCAGAAATTGACGGTATCCGTCACGCGCGAAGACGGAACGACGTTCGACTTCAACGCGATCGCTCGTCTGGACAGCATGGTCGACGTGGATTACTACTATAACGGAGGCATCCTGCAAACGGTCCTTCGCCAGATGATGAAAGTCGCAAACGGCGAAAAACCTTTGAAAATGCAAGAATAACCCGGAAACAGCATTCGATTTCATGAATTCTGTTTCTCGGAGACCCGGAAACAGCATTCGATTTTATGAATACTGTTTCTCGGGAATCCGGAATCGGAATACGACGGTGTGCATTCCAATTCCCGGGCAGCCGAAACGGTAACGGTAATCCCGTAAACTTCCCAAGCAAAAAGCTCCACTCGCGAGTTGGCGAGTGGAGCTTTTTTTATGCAATCCGATGGCCCGATGACCTTTGGGTGCTTTGCTTTTGATTCCGTCACGCCCTGTCACCTTCCATCCCTATCCTCAGGAGGTTTCCTATGGAAAAACAAACGCTCGCCATCCGTCCGCTCGTCGCAAACGAACTTCCGCCGATAGACCTGCTGCTGCTCGCCGATCCTTCGCTTCCGATCGTGGAAGATTACCTGCGCCGAGGCACCTGCCTCGTCGGCACCGTTCAAGAGAAAACGGTCGGCGCTTTTGTCCTGCTGCCGACCCGGCCGGAAACGGTCGAGCTCGCGAACGTGGCGGTCGACGAACGGCTGCACGGTCAGGGCCTCGGCCGGCAGCTCGTGCTGCACGCGATCCGAATCGCCCGGCAGGCGCGCTACAAAACGATCGAGATCGGAACCGGCAATTCCAGTATCGGCCAGCTCGCGCTGTATCAGAAATGCGGCTTTCGCATCGTCGGCGTCGACCCGGACTTTTTCATCCGCCATTACGAGAAAGAGATTTACGAGAATGGCCTATTATGCCGTGACATGATCCGCTTATCGATGAATCTGTAAGGCCACGTCATCCAGCCATGACATGATCCGCTTATCGCTGAATCTGTAAGCAAATCCCGCCTTCTTCAGTGCAGAGGCGGGATTTCTTTTTCCATCACATAATCGTCCATAATGAATCCGCTGCCGATATCGGCCGCTTGTTCGCGCACGGTGCGGAAGCCTTTTTTGGCATAGACCGCGATGCTGGAGGCGTTGTCCCGGTTGACCGTCAGCCAGATCGCGGTCAGCCCCCGTTCGCGGCACAGGCGCTCCAAATACTCGTCGGCCCGGCTGGCATACCCGCGGCCGCGGTAAGGCTTGGCGATGTAGAATTTGCTGAGGAACAGCTTCCCGTCCGCTTCCCGCACCGCCATATAGCCGACGTCGGCGTCTTCGCCGCGAATCAGGTAATACACGTAGCCGCCGCGTTCTATCTGCTCCGTGATCGCGGGAACCGACTGGAACTTCTCAAGCATGTAATCGATCTGCTCCCGGGTGATCAGCGACACGTAATGTTCGCGCCAGATCTCCGCCGCCAGCTTGGCCGCTGCCGCAATCTCTGCTTCCTGCTCGATTCGGGTAAACGTAACTTCCTTATTCATGCCGTATGCTCTCCTTATCTCTTGTTCTGAAGGACCGCCGACCGTCAGCGAATCATCAAGCCCATCTGGCGCGCACGTTCCATCAGCAGCGGCGCGTACCCTTCCAGCTTCTCCGCCGGCAGGCGCGCAAGCGGCCCGGAGACGGACAGCGCGGCGGCCAGATTGCCTTTGAGGTCGAAGATCGGAGCGGCGACCGACGTCGCGCCCTGCTCCCGTTCTTCGACGCTGATCGCGTACCCGGCGGCGCGGATACTTTTGAGTTGATCGCGGAACGCCGAGCGTCCGACCGAATCCGGCCAGATCGGGTCGCTCAAAATATATTCCTGCTCCCGTTCGCTCGCGAAAGCGACCAGGATCTTGCTCGACGCGCCGACGTACAGCGGCAGCCGGGCTCCGACCGGCGCGACGCGGCGAATCGCCTGGTTGCTCTGCACGGCCTGGATGCGCAGCCGTTCGCGGCCGTCCCGCACGTAGAGACTCACCGTCTCTTCCAGCTCGTCGCGCAGCTTCTCCATCGTCGGCAGCAGCAGCAGTGCCGGATCGTCGGTATTCGACAGATGCGCGGACAGCTCCCAGATCTTGATGCCGAGCCGGTATTTCTCGGTGGAAGCGTCGCGGCTGACGAAGCCTTTGTCCTCAAGCGTGGTCATCAGGCGGTGCACGGTGCTTTTGTGCAGGCCCGCTTCTCCGGCGATCTCTGTCAGGCTGAGACTCCCGCTGCGGGTAAAACACA
Organism: Saccharibacillus sp. WB 17; assembly: GCF_008634075.2. Lineage (NCBI taxonomy): Bacteria > Bacillati > Bacillota > Bacilli > Caryophanales > Paenibacillaceae > Saccharibacillus > Saccharibacillus sp. WB 17. The sequence goes on from NZ_VPFK02000002.1 coordinate 37,263, forward strand.
TCAATATATCGAGCGCACGCTCCACGGCGCGAACCGTTAATTTGCCGTCTTCCATACAGGTCTACCTTCTCTCTGCGCATTTCGATCGGAAATTTGGGTTTCAATCCGGCACCGGCACGTTTGATACTAAAGATACGGCTGGACCGGCTTTTGTTTATTTATAAATATATCATATTTTTGTTTCATTGGATGAAACAAAAATAATTTTTATGAAACCGTATTTCCCCGAAAAGCTTTCTTTGCCCTGCATTCCATGCATACCTTCGACGTCCGCGCGAGACGGACATCCCAAAAGGATTGCACAGAATGCCGCCCCGATCCGATAAAAGGATTAGGTTTGACTTCCGCTTCGCCGACGCATACGATAAATACACAGAACCGCTCCCAATTTTCTACACAATTCGAGTCGGCAGAGCAAGCAGGACCAAAATCTTACACAAGGAGAGACCGCGATGAATCCCGCTTCCGGAAGCGTCGCTCCGTCGCCGCGCCACAACGCCGCGCAGGCGGACGACCACGTCAAGGAAATCTCGCCGGGCCCTCGCCGGTTGCGTAACATAGCAGTGGCTCTATTTTTATCGATTCTTTTCTTTCTGATCTTTTGTTTTGTCGCGCTGCACGCCTATATCGCCTGGGTCTTGTCCAACCCGACCGTCGCTCCGCTTTATTCCAACCCCAAGCAGGCGGCCGGCATGGCCTACGAAGATATTACGTTTCCCGCAGTCGACGGAAGCCGCATCATGCAGGGCTGGTACATCCCGGCCGAAGGTACGGATTCGAAGAAAACGATCGTGCTCAGCCACGGCTATGGAGCCAATCGCGAAGAGACCTGGGTTCCGATGTATGATCTGGCGCATTACGCGCACCGCCTGAATTTTAACGTCATCATGTTCGATTACGGCTTTGCTTCGCAGGGCAGCAAAGAAGTCGCGACCGGCGGCAAAAAAGAAACCCAGCAGCTGCTCGGAGCCGTCCAGTACGCCAAGCAAAAAGGCGCCGAACAGGTCGTCGTCTGGGGCTTCTCGATGGGCGGAGGCACCGCGCTGCAGGCCGCCCTGATCAGCGACGATATCGACGCCATGATTCTGGACAGCGCCTTCCTGCTGCAGCCGGACACGCTCTACCACAATATTCGGCAGAATATCGCGCTTCCGCGCCATCCGTCGCTCGAAATCTTGCAGTTCCTGTTCCCGATCCTCAACGGAACGAGCCTCAACCAGATTCCGTACCAGAAAGTCGAACAGGAAGATTACCCGATCCCGATCTTCTTTATCCACGGCACGGAAGACACGAAAGCGCCGTACGAGATCGCCGAGCAGCTCGCCGCGAACCAGACCAATCCGAATTCGCGCTCCTGGATCGTCAAAGACTCGCATCACGAACTGATCTTCCGCGAACATCCGCGCGAGTATCTGCGCCGCGTGTCCAACTTCCTCGGCGATATCCGCCTTGCGGAACAGGACGAGATCGAAAAAGGCGAGATCGGCGGCTCTTAGAATCGCAAGCTTTGTCAGTCGACCCGCAGGCACTGCGCTGCAAGGCAGCGCCGCATACAACCAAAANNNNACAACCGGTCCAGCTCGTCCATCGGCAGCTCCGGCGCTTGTTCGAGAATCGTCGCTCCGGCGCGTTCGATCATCCAGTCTTCGAGCGAAGAAATGTAGGCTTCCGCCGACGGGACGCCCGCAAGCTCGTCCAGGCTGCCCATCGAACCTTCCCGCACTTCCGGGTACGCGTCTCCCGGCGCCAGCGTGCCGGACGCCTCGTCGTAGAATTCGCGGGCCAGGCGCCGGCGGTCTTCGCCGCTGCCGTCCACGATCACGAACGCGCTCAGAATGTACGCTTTCGTCTGCCTGCGCTGCGCGATGCCGCAGAACTTGCGCCCGTTCACGCTGACGTCGTAATCGCCCGGGCAGAACGCTCCGGCGATCTCGCCGGCTCTGGACTCGTTCGTCCACGGCGAAGCCGCTCCCGAGATCAGCGAGACCATGTGCCCGAAGTCTTCGTGCAGCGCAATCTTGCGATCGGGGTTCGGCAGGATGATCGACACGTTGACGACGCCTTCGTCGAGCGGCACCGCCGCTCCGCCCGATATCCGGACGGCGACCGAACAGCCTTCGCCTCTCAGCTTCTCCATCGCCTGCGGGGCGCGGGGCAGCCGGCGGTCGCGCATGCCGATCGTCAGCGCGTACGGATGCCGCCAGATGTGCATGATCGGCGCTTCGCCTTCGCCGACCCGGCGGCACATCATCTCTTCCCAGGCGATCTGATACATGATGTCTTCCGGCATGTTCTCAAGCGGCGGAGCCCAGATACGTATGCCTTCGGGCCAGATCGAATCGCCTCTGGGCGACGTTCCTTCCGCCGCTTCCGTTGTTCCCTGTATCGCCGAATCGCCGCCGTGCGCCGATTCCCGTTCGTGTTCCGGCCGTTCCGTTTGCATCCGCGATCGCTCCCCTGCCCGATTTTTAGAAACCGTTTAACCGCCTTCGACGAATCTTAAGCTTTTGGCCATTTCGGTCAACAGCGGCAGCGCTTTGGCCGGATCGAGATAGGTGAACGAGACGACATACGTCTGTCCGTCATGCTCCACCTGGAAAAAGTCCGCGACGCGGCCGTCGTTGATCGAGCCTTTGTACTCTTTATACCCCATCAGCTCTTCCGTGCGATCGCGCATCAGCGAAGCGTCGATCAACGAATTTTGCGTCACGGTCATAAAGATCTGCTGGCTTTGGAAGCCCCAGGCCGTATCGTTGCCCATCTTGAATGCTGTCGCGCCTTCCGGCAGGTAGACGCCCACCGGCAGCTTGGGATGACGCTCGAATGTGCCCGCCGCCGTCTGGCCGTCCCAATTTAACTGTACCTGCTCGTTCGGATCGTACGCCTTGAAGTCGAACAGCTGCTCCGTGCCTTCGAGCGGCGCCGACTCCTGATGCCCGACCCAGGCCGGCTTGCCGCATGCGGTCAGGACGAGCAGCAGCATGAGCGCCAGGCCGATTGCCGTTTTTCTCATTTCTTCCCACTCCTTTCGTCGTGCACCGGAAATCCATTTTCTCTTCCCGGGCTGAAAAAAGAACCCCCCGGCTCAGGGCCGGGCAGGTTCCTCTTGCTTGCGCGCATCCGGGGCAGCTTCGTCAGCCGCTTGCGAACGCGCACCATAGCCTTTAATTCTTGATCAGCGTGAGACATTCGGCACGCTGGGCCGCGTCGTTGCGAAGAACGCCGCGAACGGCAGTCGTGACCGTCTGGCTGCCCGGCTTCTTGACGCCGCGCGCACACATGCACAAATGTTCGCCTTCCACGACGACCATCACGCCTTTGGGTTGAAGCACCTCGACCAACAGGTCGGCGATCTGCGTCGTGATGCGCTCCTGCACCTGCAGGCGGCGCGTGACCGCTTCGGCCAGACGGGCAAACTTGCTCAGCCCGGCGATCCGGCCGTTCGGGATGTATCCGATATGGATTTTGCCGAAGAACGGAGCCATATGGTGCTCGCATTGGCTGTAATAAACGATGTCTTTGACGATCACCAGCTCTTCGTGGTGCTCGTCAAACGTGACGCCCAGCGCTTCGCGCGGATCGACGTCGTACCCGGCAAAAATCTCTTCGTACATCCGGGTCACGCGCGCCGGAGTATCCAGCAGCCCTTCCCGCTGCGGGTCCTCGCCGATCAGTTCCAGAATTTTGGCGATATGGTGCTCGATCTGTTCCCGGTTGTCGCCAACCTTCTTGTTCGTGTAATCGTTCACGCCGGCCATGCTTCGCTCCTCCTTGCCTGATGCAGGGATCGGGTTCGAATCGACGAACCTGTCAGACGATCCTTGCATGCGCCGGAACCTGCATACGGGTTCCGGCTCTTGCGTTTATTTTCTCCGCTTGTTGCCCGGAGGAAACGCGTTGCCTTTCGGCGCTTTGCCGCCGGGCATTCCGCCAGGCATTCCGCCCGGCATGCTGCCGCCGTTTTTCTTCATCATCTGCTGCGCCTGCTGCATCTGTTTGCCGTTCAGATTGTATCCCATCTGCTTGGCCATTTTTTGCAGCATTTGCGGGTCGTTCTGCATGCTGGTAAGCTGGCGGCGCAAGTAGTACACGCCGATAAAGAATCCGCCGACCAAACCGACGATCAATGTGACGATCGGTATCACGTAATTCCACCACATCGTTGATGTCACCCCACGTTTTTATGCGACTTATGTGCCCTCGGGCGCACGAGTTAAGTTTATCACGAGGCGGCATTTGCCGCAATTTATAATTGCCGCCGGCAGCTCGGCTTTCGCTGCCGGACCGCATGCCGGACCGCGTATGAGGTCCCTTATCGGTCCCGGGTATCCGGGCCGACGCCCGGGATGCCCGGCCCGGCTTCCGCCGCCGCTTCGGGCCGCGGCGCCCGCGAAGGGTCGCCCTTCGCCGGGCGCGGCCTGCGGCCTTCGCGCGCTTCGCTCAGCGCGAGGCCGATCCGCCGGAGCACTTCCTCCTCCGGCTCCAGCGCCTGCGCGGCCAGCAGCGCCTCTTCCGCGGCGCTGCCGCCGATCCGGCCGATCGCCCAGGCGGCCGTGCCGCGCAGAACCGGACGCGGATCTTCGCGCAGCACTTCGGCGAGCTTGGGCATCGCCGCCTCGTCCTTGAAGTTCCCGAGCGCGATTACGGCGTTGCGCTGGATCGGTCCCCGGCCGCGCCACGCCGCCGCCGTCTCGCCGAACTGCTCCTTGAACTGCCGGTTGCTCAGGTCGAGCAGAGGCAGCAGCAGCGGCTTGGCTTTCTCGGGGTCCGGCTGCAGCTGCGCGTGATGCGGCCAGTGCTTGCCTTTGTTCTTGGGGCAGACGATCTGGCAGGTGTCGCAGCCGTACAGCCGGTTGCCGATCTTCATCATGAACTCTTCGCTGAGCAGTCCCTTCGTCTGCGTCAGAAACGACACGCAGCGCTGGGCGTTCAGCTCGCCGGGTCCGACAAGCGCCCCGGTCGGGCAGGCGTCGATGCAGCGCGTGCAGTCGCCGCAGTCTTCCTGCACTTCTTCGTCCGCGGAGAACGGAATGTTCGTGATCAGCTCGCCGAGATAGATCCAGGAGCCGTACTTGGGCGAGATGATCATGCAGTTTTTGCCCTGAAAACCGATGCCGGCCCGGTGCGCCACCGCGCGGTCCGACAGCACGCCGGTATCGACCATGCTGACGACGTTGGCCCATGGCACTTTTTCCTTGATAAAAGCGACCAGCCGGTCCATCGCTTCGCGCAGCACGTGATGATAATCGCGGCCCCAGGCCGAGCGCGCCATCATGCCCCGGGTGCGGCCCGGTTCCGATTTGGGCGCGTTCTCGAGCTTCGACGGATACGCGACGGCGATCGCGATCAGCGACTGGGGGTCTTCGTGGCTGAGCGCCGGATAGGTACGCTTGTCGAGATCGGGCTCTTCGAAGCCGGATTCGTAGCCTTTGGCCCGGTGCACTTCGAGCCGCGTTCGCAGCGACATAAAAGGTTCGGCCGAAGCAAATCCGATATCGTCGATGCCAAGCGAAGGCGCGGCCGCGATAATCTCGCGCTTCAGGGTTTCCCATGAAGCGCCGTTCGCCGCGGCCGCGCCGAGCGTTGCCCGTTCGTCCATGCCGATGCCTCCTTTTCGTTGGGGATTGTTTTATTCGCAAAAAAAGACGCTTGATCCGGATCGCGCGAGCTTGCCGGAAGCGTTCTTCGGTTGATGTGCCAAAAGTGCGTGTCAGGCGTACATGCCAAGATTGCATGAAGAGAAACGCCGTATCGGCGCTTCTTCCATTTTACCTCTATTCGAAGCGCAAATCTATTCAACCCGCAAATTCTGTTCAACTCGCGAATCGGGCGGCAAAATAAAAAGCATCCCCGCACTCTCCAGCGTCCGCAGCGGCAGGCAAGCCGTGCGGACGCCCGAGGAAACGGGCATGCTTATCAAGTTCAAGCGGTTCCTTTCCGGGGAACCGGCGTGTTTGTCTGGTGTCCGGCTGACGCGACGCCTACCCGATACTCCCCGTATCCGGATGACGCGCGCTTAGGCGCCGAGGTTTACACGGCCAGAATGCTAAGCTTCTGGAACGCGTTCAAGATGCGGTTCGCTCCGTAGCCCATCGCTTCGTACAGCGGGAATGCAGGCGAGTTGTGCTCGTCTCCCGACACGAAGATGCTGCTGACTTTACGCTGCTGGAAACGGCCTTCAAGCTTGGCGACCATCGCTTTGCCGATCCCCTGGCGACGATAATCCGGATGCACGGCGATCCGATAATAACAGCCCATTTCACGTTCGATCGTGCCGATCAGCACACCGACGAGCTCGTCGCCGTCTTCCGCGACAAGGATCAGTTCCGAATCCCACGACAGCTGCCGGGAAAAAGGACCGATCGTCTTTTCATAACATTCTTCGGATAAAGCCACCTGCAAAAGTTCCGTTACACGGCTAGAATCACTTAACTGAAAAGAGCGAACGTTCATGCTTGAATCCCCTTCTTCTATAGAAAATGGCAGCATATGCGAAAAAGTAGACCTTGCATCCTATTTTCGCAAACGCTTACTTGAATCAGATTTTTACAGAAAAAAAGAAGTGCGTTTACAAAAAAGGCGGAAAAAATGCGTGGTTTCCAGCGGGTTTACTTGACTCACACGATTATTAAACCATAACTGACACGAAAAAACATTACTTTTCTTTTGGAAGCGCTATATTTCGAGTTTTTTGCTTCTTTCTCGACACTTTCTTTGCGCAGAACCTGAACGACCTCCGATTTATAATAAATCAAGCGCTTTTTACACCGTTATGACGTTTTTAACAATTCATGCTCCGCCTTGTGTATCCCGGTAAAAAGTCACGGAGAAAAAATGACCTATTGATTTAAAGAAAGCGTTCCTGTTTAATAAAGAGGTATTGACGTTCCTATGTACAGCGTGTGAAATCTCATCATTTTAACGCGGGACACGTCTTAAAATCCCACTTAAGCAGGAGGTAATCTTATCATGGCTTTTGAATTGCCAGCATTGCCGTACTCGAACGACGCGCTTGAGCCTCATATCGACGCACAGACGATGGAAATCCACCACGATCGCCATCACAACACATACGTAACAAACCTGAACGCCGCTCTGGAGAGCGCTCCCGAGCTGCAAAGCAAGAGCCTGGAAGAGCTGATCGGCGACCTCGACAGCGTACCGGAAAGCATCCGCACAGCCGTTCGCAACAACGGCGGCGGCCACCACAACCACAGCCTGTTCTGGACCGTTATCGGCCCGAACGGCGGCGGCGCTCCATCCGGCGCACTGGCCGAAGCGATCGACAGCGATCTCGGCGGTTTTGATAAATTCAAGGAAGACTTCGCCAAAGCGGCTACAACCCGTTTCGGCAGCGGTTGGGCCTGGCTGGTCGTAGGCAAAGACGGCAAACTGGCCGTAACGAGCACGCCGAACCAGGACAGCCCGCTGTTCGAAGGTCTGACGCCGATTCTCGGCCTGGACGTTTGGGAGCATGCTTACTACCTGAAATTCCAGAACAAACGTCCGGATTACATCTCCACGTTCTGGAACGTTGTGAACTGGGACGAAGTATCCAAGCGTTTCGAAGCTGCAAAATAAATTCGAATCGCCGCGGCGCCGCAGTCTCCGGACTGCCGCAGCCGCAAGCAAAACGCCGATCCTCCGGGATCGGCGTTTTTTGCTGCTTTTTATGAAGGCTCATCTCTGAATGCCTATCGCTCCGGGATCGCGCCAGTGGGATCGGTTTCTCTTCCCCTAGCTCTGCTTGGCTTCGCCGAAATAGCGGTTCAGGATGTTCAGGAACAGGTTCGGGAACGCGATCTCCCGCATGTCTGCCTCCGCGATCCAGCGCCATTCGACTTCGGCACCGGTGCCGGCTTCGTCCGCTTCAAGCGCTTCCGCCGCCGCTTCGGGCACGGCGACTTCGTACGGCACGCCGCTCTCCGCCGCCAGCTGCGCCAGCACTTCCGGCTGTTCGCGGGCCGTGAGCACCCGCATCGTCCAGTGGATATGGCTGAACGTATGCTCCGCCGTCATGTACGGCGACATCGGCGACCACGACAGGCCGAGGTCTTCCAGCAGTTCTTCGAGCTGTCCGACTTCAAGGCCGAGGTCCTGCGCTTCCGGCGCGCTGTCCGCCGCGATATGCGGCAGTTCCCACATGCCGGCGAGCAGGCCCGTGCGCGGCCGGCGGCGCACCAGGACGCGTCCTTCGCGTTCGCCGGCGCCTTCCAGCAGCACGGCGAGCCGCTGCTCCGGCCGCGGCTTCTTGGCTTTCGTCTTGACCGGCAGATCGCGTTCCATGCCTTCGATCCGGCCCCGGCAGTGTTCCATGACGGGGCAGATCAGGCAGTGCGGAGACTTGGGCGTACAGATCAGCGCGCCCAGCTCCATCAGCGCCTGATTGAAGTCCGATGCGCGGCCTTCCGGAATGAGGCCCGGAATGATCTTCTCCATGCCGATTCGCGTCTTAGGCTTGGCGATATCGTCCTCGATCAGGAAATAGCGCGACAGCACGCGCATGACGTTGCCGTCGACCGCCGGCTCCGGCCGGTTGAAGGCGATGCTCAGAATGGCGCCGGCCGTGTACGGGCCGACTCCCTTGAGCGCGAAGACGTGTTCGCGCTCCGAAGGCATCTGCCCGTCGTGCAGCTCCACGATCTGCTGCGCCGCCGCCTGAAGATTGCGGGCGCGGGAGTAATAGCCCAGCCCTTCCCACATCTTCACCACGTCTTCCTGCGGAGCTTCCGCAAGTTCCCGAATCGTCGGGAACCGTTCGATAAACCGGTGGAAATACGGGATCACCGTATCCACCCGGGTCTGCTGGAGCATAATCTCCGACACCCAGATGAAATACGGGTCCCGGTGTCTGCGCCACGGCAGGTCGCGCTTGCTGCGATCGTACCAGATCAGCAGCTCGCGGCTGAAATACGCTTTGCTCTCGTCCGTATCGATCGCGTCGATCCGTTCCCAGGCCGTCCGCTCCCGTCCGATCGCTTCATCCGTCTCGTTCGCTTCTTTTCCGTGCGCTTTTATTGGGTCTGTCATCATGTCGTCCTCTCCACTACGGCGAAAGCCGAAGCCATCGCCGGCTGATGCGTAATGCTCAAATGTATGGCGTATCCGTTCCCGCCCGGCAGACCGAGCCGGCTCCAGGCCGCGTCCGACAGCCGCACGCCGGGCTTGCCCAGCGCGCCGGGAACGATCTCGATGTCTTCGAATCCGACGATCCGGCCGATGCCGCACCCGAGCGCCTTGACGATCGCTTCCTTGGCCGCGAAGCGTCCCGACACGAACTCAGCCAGCTTCGGTCCGCGCGCCCGCGCGATCTCGAGTTCGGCCGGCGTCAGCACCCTGTGCAAAAAGCGTTCGCGCTGCGCCCCGTCCAGCAGGCGGATCACGCGGCCGATCTCCAATATGTCGTGACCGATTCCGTGAATCATTCCGGCATTCCTCCACTGTCGCCTGTCTTCGGCTGCGCGCGGCGGCTTGCCGCGGCTTCGCCCTATATTGTAGCAGGAGCGGCAGGCGAACTCCAGTTCCGTTCCGTATTTTGCGTCCGCACGCAAAAAGGCCCGCGTTAAGCGGGCCTTCGCTTGGCTGCCGGTCCCGAAATCAGATGCCCGGAATCGGATTGCGCTTATGCGCCGTTCTTTTGTAGAAGTTCTCCAGCAGCGACTGGACGTTCGGCGACACTTCCTTGCCTTCCAGGTAATCGCTGTTCTCGTCGTACGTGATGCCGAGTTCCGTCTCGTCGGTCTGTCCGACCCACAGTCCGGCCGTCGGCGCTTTGGTCACGATCTCGGCCGGCACGCCGAGCGCGCTCGCCACCTGGCGGACCTGGCGCTTGTTCAGCGTGGACAGCGGCGTCACGTCGACCGCTCCGTCGCCCCACTTCGTGTAGAAGCCGGTAATCGCTTCGGAAGCGTGGTCCGTGCCGACGACGAGCAGGTTCATCTCGAACGACAGCGCGTACTGCACGACCATGCGCGTTCTCGCTTTGATGTTGCCTTTGCCTTTGTCCGTCATTTTGCGCGGATTGTTGATATCCAGCTTCTCGAAGCTTCGCTCGACGGTCGAAGACACATGGTCGACGGCATCTTCGATGTTCGTCTCGACCGTATGGGTCAGGCCGAACGCTTTGGCCGTCGCGTAGCTGTGCTCGATATCGGACTGCTCGCCGTAAGGCTGGAACACGCCAAGCGTGATGTATTCCTTGCCCGTCTCTTCGCTCAGTTCGTCCGTCGCCCGCTTGCACAGGCCGGTGGCCACGGCGCTGTCCACGCCGCCGCTGATCGCGATCAGCAGGCCGTTCGTTCCGGAACCGAGCACGTACTGCTTGAGAAAGTCTACCCGTTTGCGGATCTCCGCTTCCGGGTCAATCGCGGGCTGCACGCCCAATTCGGCAATGATCTGCTGCTGCAAACTCATGATACACTCGCTCCTTCGAAGGTCCGGAAGCGGCCGCTCCCGGACGAATTGGATGATACCTCTCTTCATCATTATACCCGCAAGAGCCTGACATCGAACTTACGCGGCCTTTTTTTGCCCGATCCAGTCTTGAAGCGCGCTTCTGCACATGCAAAAAGCCCCGGCCGGACACGGGGTCCGCCGGAGCTTGGAGAGCCAAAATTCGCGCTTATGAATCAGCCGCAGAATTCGTCGAACTTCTGGGTCAGTTCTTCGGCGATTTCGACCGCGGAACGGTCTTCGATGCCGTGGCGCTCGATAAAGTGCACCAGTTCGCCGTCCTTGAACAGCGCGATCGAAGGCGAGGAAGGCGGGAACGGCGCGAAATATTCGCGGGCCTGAGCCGTCGCTTCCTTGTCCTGACCGGCAAACACGGTAAACAGGTTGGTCGGAACTTTCTCGTGCTGAAGCGCCTGGGCTACGCCCGGGCGGCATTGTCCGGCGGCGCAGCCGCAGACGGAATTGATCACGACAAGGCTCGTACCCGAAGCGTTCGGAAGGTTCGCTTCCACTTCTTCCGGCGTGCGCAGTTCCTGAATGCCGAGGGAAGTCAGTTCATCGCGCATCGGTTGAATCATGTCGCGCATATATTGATCGAAAGACATAGCCATATTCGATTCACTCCTTCAAATTGTTGATGTGCTTCCATTATACCGTTCCTCCTAACGAAAGGAAAGCCGTTTCCCGTAAGGATTCCCGTTCTTCGCCCGAAACCGGTCCGGCCGTTTTCACGCTTTGCCGACAGGCTCGGCCTGCCGCGCCCGCGCGAATTCGACCCGAACCTCCGTGCCTACGCCGACCGTCGATTGAATCGACAGCTGCCCGCCGTGCCGCTCCGCGATGCCCGAGCAGAGGGCGAGGCCGAGACCGGTGCCCGTCTTTTTCGTCGTAAAAAACGGCTGGCGGATCTGCAGAAGCGTCTCTTCCGGGATGCCCGGTCCGTTGTCCGTCACCCTCAGCACGATCGACTCTTCCGTCTGCTCCGCGAAGATGACGAGCTCTCCTTTTTCGTCCATCGCTTCCAGCGCGTTGCGGGCCAGGTTCAGCACCAGCTGCTTGATCTCGCCGGCGTGCATCGGCATCGGCTCGCCGTCCTTGCCGTCTTCGAGCCGGATCAGCTGGCCGCGCAGATTCGCGTCCGCCTGCAGCAGCGGCCACAAATCTTCCAGCACCGAGCGCAGGCTGCGGTTCTCCTTCTCCCCCGACGACGTGCGGGCCAGCGACAGGAAATCGTCGATGATGCCGCCGGCGCGGTCGAGTTCTTCCAGCACGATTTTGTAATAATGTTCGTATTCTTCCGGCGTTTTGCGCTGCAAAATTTGCAGGTATCCGCGCACGACGGCCATCGGATTGCGTACTTCGTGCGTCACGCCCGCCGCCATCTGCCCGATCAGGCTGAGCCGGTTCATGTTCTCAAGCTCCGTGCGCATGCGTTCGATTTCCGTCACTTCGTAGATGCTGCACACCGCGCCGCCCACGTCCCCGCCCCGCGTATGGGTCGGCGACAAATAGAGTCGGAACTTCCGGGCGCCGAAGACGAGCGTCCGCTCGACGCTCTGATTTTCGCGAAACGTCAGGTCCAGCGCCTTCAGAAAAATCGGATCGGCTTCCATGCCGAGCGCGCCCATCAGGTCGGAGAAGCTGCGCCCGATCAGCATCTGCCGGTTGAAGGAAGGGACGCGCTGCACGATCGCGCCGTACGCCTTATCGTTGATTTCGCTAATCAGGCCCGCGCGGTCAAGCGCAAGCGCGTAGCCCGGCAGCGTCCCCATGAACGCCTGCAGCTTCGTCTCTTCGTCCAGCATGCGTTCGCGCATCGCGATCGCCTGCGCGCTCATCGAGTAGCGATCCTGCACGTCCCGGCGGGAGTAGAGCAGCAGCAGTGCGGCGGCGAACGCGGCCATAAGCTCGATCGACACCATCGGAAAAGCTCCCCAGAAAGTGCCGCCGCCGAGCGTCTCTTCCCGTACATGGAACGCGGCATGCGGCACGTAAGCGACAAGCAGCCACGACGCGATCAACAGGCGGCGGGCAGACCGGCGCATATCGAGCAGCCGCGTGCGGCCGAGCGCGAGCAGCAGCAGCGCCAGCGCTTCAAGCAGGACGTAAGGCATCTCTCCGGCCGTGGAGAAGGCATACCCGACCAGCGCATACAGCGCGATAAGCGGGAAGCGGCCTCTCGGCACGCCGTACAAAATGCCCATGCCGGTCGGCAGCAGGGACAGATGCCCGTCAATGCGCGGACTTCCGGCGTCGAGCATCCAGCACAGCAGCAGCGAAGCCGCGCTCGCGAACGTAAAAGCGAGACCGACGGAATCGCCGCCGCTGCGGCGCAGCAGCCGCAGGGCACGTGTGCGAACGAACGTTTCGAATGAAGGAACGAGCAGAACCGGGAGCGAAGCGAACAAGACTTGAATGATCAGTACTTTGAAAAGTTCCACCGAACCGTACCTCCTTTTTGGAATGCGCAGCGCGTTTGAAGGACATCGGACCGAAAGACCCGGATTTTTCCATTTTCAAGAAGAAGACATATGCTTTGATTAAAACATACTCATTCTTCCTGTTCAATGGATCTGGGTCGCCTGAGCAAATTTCGTGTCGATTCGGCACGTTCCGTCGGCCTTTTATGTTATCCTATAGGAAATCAATTCATGGAAAAGGAAGATGCAAGTTGGATTATGAAGTAATCGTCGTCGGCGGAGGATCGGCGGGACTGATGGCCGCAGCTGCGGCCGGAGAACGCGGTGCCCGCGTGCTGCTGCTCGACAAAGGAGACAAACTCGGACGCAAGCTCGGCATCTCGGGCGGAGGACGCTGCAATGTCACGAACAACAAGGAATACGACGAACTGATCAAGTGGATTCCCGGCA
>NZ_VPFK02000002.1:50589-117928 GCF_008634075.2 Saccharibacillus sp. WB 17
AAGACAGTGGTGGACGCGCTGGTCGGGCGGATTCGTTCGCTCGGCGTCGAAGTGCGGATCAACACTCCGGTCGCGCGCATTTTGTACGAAGACGGACAGGCGGCCGGCGTGCAGCTGAAGGACGGAAGCAAACTGTACGCGCCCTGCGTGATCGCGGCGGTCGGCGGCAAGTCGGTTCCCAAGACCGGGTCGACCGGCGACGGGTATCCGTGGGCGGAAGAAGCGGGGCACACGATTACGAAGCTGTTCCCGACCGAAGTGCCGCTGACGTCCGGAGCCGCCTTTATCCAGAGCAAGGAACTGCAGGGGCTGTCGCTGCGCGAGATCGAGCTGACCGTCTGGAACGCCAAAGGCAAAAAGCTTGTCACGCACGTCGGCGATATGCTGTTCACCCATTTCGGCCTGTCCGGTCCGGCGGCGCTGCGGTGCAGCCAATACGTCGTCAAGGAGCTGGACAAGCAGGCCGGCGGCACGGTGCGGGTAACGGTCGATCTGATGCCGGACCGCAGCGCGGACGACGTGTACCGGGAGACGCTGAACCTCACGGCAGCCGATCCCAAGAAAGCGATCAAAAACGTGCTGAAGACGGCGGTGCCGGAAAAGCTTATTCCGCTGCTGCTCGTGCGCGCGGAACTCGACGAGATGCTGACGCACGACAACATCCCCAAGCTCAAATGGATCGAATTGTCCAAGCTGATCAAAGCGTTCCCGGTTCCCGTGAACGGTACGCTGTCGATCGAAGACGCGTTCGTCACGGGCGGCGGCGTCCAGCTCAAGGAAGTCGACCCGTCGACGCTTGAGTCCAAGCTGACCGCCGGCCTGTATTTCTGCGGCGAGCTGCTGGACATCCACGGCTACACGGGCGGCTACAACATTACGGCGGCGTTCTCGACCGGCCATGCGGCCGGCACGAGCGCAGCCGAACGGGCCGCGGCTTTGCAAGGTTGATCCCCTGCCGGGCGAAGCGGGGACGGCCGTATCCGGCTGCTCCGCCAAATGTCCGCCTTTCGGGCCGGTCTGCGCTTTTTGAGCGTGGACCGGCTTTTTGCTTGCGTTTCCCCGATTTCTTTTTCATACATGTGACCGAGATCACTTTAAATTTGAAGATTTCATAAAAGTACAAAAAATTTTAATAGTTAAAAAGAAAAACTGTGACAAATGACATGTTCTCAAATGTTCACACTGAACTAAGATAAATATAAACCATCTACCAAAATTTGAAAGGGCGGAGACGCAATGATCCATGCTTCAGCACGAGATACCGAATTGTCCCTGCATCTGTACCGGGTATTCGCCAAGTCGTTCAAAAGCGTCAGCGAACATGCCGTCAGCGGCAGCAAGATTCAAGGCTTCAATCCTACGGCGTTTGCCGTTCTGGAAGTTCTCTACTTCAAAGGCCAACAGCCGATTCAACAGATCGGGGCGAAGCTGCTGCTCCAGAGCGGCAACGTCACATACGTGATCGACAAGCTGGAACGCCACGGCCTGCTCGTCCGCCAACCGTGCCCGACCGACCGCCGCGTCATCTATGCCGAACTGACCGACAAAGGCCGAGCGCTGATGGACGACGCTTATCCCCACTACGCCGAACGTCTCACGAACGCGCTCAGCGGCCTCGAAGAGGAAGAAATGCTCCAACTGATTACGCTGCTCAAAAAAATGGGCATGGAAGCGGAACGACTGTCCCCGTCGGCGCGCAAATAAAGCGGCGCTCCGGCGTCGGGAGTGTCCGCGTTCGGCGACGACCGACGCGGTAGCAGGCCCGGCGATGCGTAAAACGATAAGTTCCGCGATCCGTCCGGCGGCAGCTGCGGATCGGTCAGGCAGAATCTTTTGCGGATGATTAAGTGAAATATTTCTCAATGTTTGCGCCCGACCGGCATCGGTCTCGGCAGCGATTGCCGCGCTTTCTCCCTGCTGCTGTCCTCCTCTTCGCTGCCCGCACGCAAAAAGACGATTTCCCGTTTCGAGGCACGGGAAATCGTCTTTTTCGTAGGTAAAACTGCTGTCACTCGCTCGGCGCCGGAGGACGCTTGCTCAGCGGCAGCACCGCCAGCAGGCCGATCACGGTGAGCACGAGCATGACGATAAACAGGCTGTGCAGCCCGCTCTCCAGCACGCCCGACAGGCTGCCGAGCCGGTCCGGAGACATCTCGGCGCGCGTATGTTCCGACAGCAGCGCGTTGATCTCCGCTTCGCTGACGCCGGAAGAATCGCCGCCGGCGTTCGACAGCAGCGAAGCGTTAAGCAGCGTGCCGAAGAAGGCGACGCCAAGCGTCTGGCCGAGCGTGCGCAGAAACGTGTTCAGCGCCGTCGAGGCTCCGCGCATCGAATAGCCGACCGACGACTGCGCCACGATCGTAAACACCGTGAGCGACATGCCGAAGCCGAGACCGAGCACGAGCATGAGCAGCGGCAGCACATAGACCGGCGAATGGCCGCCCATCAGCGCCACGCCGGCGCTGCCTGCGACAAGCGCCGCCAAGCCGATCACGGCAGCGCCGCGTGCGCCGCTTTTGGCGATCATGCGTCCGCCCACGAACGAGCCGATGATCCAGGTGAGCGACATCGGCGCGAGCAGCATGCCCGACAGCACGGCGCTGCCCTGCTGCACGCCCTGTACCCAGAGCGGAATATACGTCGTCAAGCCGATCAGCAGCGTACTGACGAAGATCGCGCCCAGGCTTGAGAAGGCAATGTCGCGTATACGGAACAGCTTCAGCGGCACCATCGGCTCGGCTGCCCGGCTCTCGATCCAGACGAACGCGGCCAGCATGGCGATCGATCCCGCCAGCAGGCCGATCATGAGCGGCGAATCCCAGGCCGCGCTCTGCCCGCCGGACGTCAGCGCCAGCAGCAGCGTCGTCATGCCGATCGTGAAGGTCGCGGCGCCGGCCCAGTCGATGTTCGCTTTTTTGCGCGTCCGTTCTTCCTTGAGGAACAGCGCGATAAACAGGACGGCCAGCAGGCCGAACGGCACGTTGATACCGAAAATCCAGCGCCACGAAAAGGTATCGACCAGATAACCGCCCAGCAGCGGCCCGACCAGGGACGCGATGCCCCAGACCGAACTGATCATGCCCTGCACTTTGCCGCGTTCCTCCATTTTGTAGAGGTCGCCCACGATCGTGTAGGTGACCGGAATAACGGCGCCCGCGCCGATGCCCTGCAGGGCGCGGAACGCAATTAGCTGCTCCATGCCGCCCGCGAAGCCGCACAGCGCCGAACCGGCGATAAAGATCAGGCATCCCGTCAGAAAAATAGGCTTGCGGCCGAACAGGTCGCTCAGTTTGCCGAAGATCGGCGTCGTGACGGCCATCGTCAGCAGATAAGCCGCGAACACCCAGCTCATGAGCGACGCCGCTTCGAACTCGCCCACGATCGACGGCGTCGCCGGGCTGATGACCGTGCCTTCCACCGCCGCCAGGAACGTCGACAGCATCAGGCCGGCCAAGACGTATTTGCGTTTGCTTTGCAGTTGTTCCACCGTTTCAAAATCCTCCCGTAACAAAGGCGTCTCCGGACGTCCCGTTCAAAATCTCGTACACCGCCCGAACCCGGTTCGATCTGCACCCGGGCCGAAACGGCACTTTTTCTATCTTACCACGGAAAAGAAAGAACGGTCCCGGTAAAACCTTTTTCCGCGGCGCACTCCTGCGGCCGCAAAAAAGCACGTCCGCATCCCAAGATGCAAACGTGCGGACCTGCCGCCGATATCGACGTCGGCGAGCAAAGGCTATCCGCAGAAGACACGGCCGGCTAGCCCGTCTCCCGCGGCGATCAGGCTCTGACGGCTTTGCCCGCGGGTTCCGCGGTCAGCACTTCCGAGCACAGGCTGCCCAGCGAACCGCGGATCTTGCGCAGTTCGGTGATGCCCGCTCCCGTCAGCGTGTATTCCTCGCCGTGAGCGGTCAGCAGATTCTCTGCGGCCAGATTCTCCAGCTCCTGCTTGACTTCGCGGTCGGCGACCCGGTAACCGGCGCGCTCCAGCTTGGGCAGCGCTTCGCGGATCGAGATGTCTTGCTCTTCTGCGTAATGCAGCAAATGGATGCGTACGAACAAATTCTGCGTTGCGGCCTGCATATCGCTTCTCCTCGCTTTCTGTGAATGGCTGTCGCATTTCCGGCACGCGGAGCTTCATTGTGCTTCGGACAGATGCGCAGTCTATGAGTTAACCTGTATTTACCCGCGTGTTTCCCGCCGGAAACATCGCGATCTTCCGGCTGCGCTCATTGACATTGGAGCTGAAAAAGGCCTAAATTAAGAGACCGATCTTCCCTGTTTCGCCAAAGATCGGCCTGATTTTTCATCGAATACGTCCGCGAATAGGAGGCTTATGCCCATGTTTGAAACGAAACCCCAAGCCGGTACGCGCGAAGAGCGTTACGCGACCGCGCTGTCCCAGCTGAAGTCCCTGATCGACGGCGAACCCGACCGGATCGCCAATCTCGCCAACGCTTCGGCGCTGCTGTCGCAGTGCCTGCCCGATACGAACTGGTCCGGCTTCTACCTCTACGACGGCAAAGAGTTGGTACTCGGCCCGTTCCAGGGCCTGCCGGCCTGCATCCGTATTCCGATGGGCAAAGGCGTCTGCGGCACCGCCGCGCAGACCCGCGAGACGCAGCGCATCGACGACGTGCACGCTTTCCCGGGCCATATCGCCTGCGATGCCGCGTCGAACAGCGAGATCGTCGTTCCGCTCGTCAAGAACGACGAGTTGATCGGCGTGCTCGATATCGACAGCCCGGAACATGCCCGCTTCGACGGGACCGACCAGGAATTCGTCGAAGAATTCGCGCGGATTCTGACTGCCCAGCTGTAAAGGCCGGCGTGCAGGCAGTTCAAGCGAACCGTTCGCTGCGGTGTCCGCTGCCCGCGTACGATTAGGGCAGCGCCCTGATACTGCTGCGTACTGCTGCGCCCGAACCAAAAAGCTCCCGCGTCGCCTCTGGGCGATGCGGGAGCTTTTTTGCCGTTCATTTCGGCGTTTATCTCGGCGGTCGCTTCTATAATGCGGTTCCGCCGGCCTGTTCCCTCGGGCCTACGCCGATACATGTCCAGCGACACCTTCGCCCGACGCCTCAGATCGGCGCGCGATCCGCTTCCGCGTTCTGGACGTCCGCTTCCGAACGGCCGCCGAGGCGGCGCTGCTTGCGGTGGCGCCAGTATTCGAACGCTCCGATCGTGAGCGCAAGCCATGCTCCGCTCGCGGCATAGCCGCCGATCACGTCGCTCGGGTAATGCACGCCGAGATAGATTCGGCTGAGCCCGATCGTCAGCGTGAGCAGGATGCACAGCACCAGCGCTGCAATGCGCAGCGGCAGCGGACGGATTATGCGCCACAGCAAATACGCGAGAATGCCGTAAAGCGCGAACGCGCCCATCGAATGCCCGCTCGGGAAACTGAACGAATACTCTTCCGCCAATCGGTTGATATCCGGGCGTTCGCGGCGGAACAGATTTTTGAGCAGAATATTCAGCAGCGCGCTGCCGCCGGTGGCGACGAGCAGCAGCAGCGGTTCCCAGCGAAGCCGGGGCACGAGCAGCAGAAACGCGAGCAGCGCCACCTCGATCACGATGACGATCTGCGTGGAACCGATCCACGACAGCGTCTCCGCTACCTGCGTCCAGATCGGCGTTTCCTGCGCCTGAATACGCCCGATCCATTTATGGTCGAAATCGATGACTCTCTGATTGCCCGATCCGACGAGCATGGCGATGACGACGAAGGCGACCGCCAACAGGCCGAACCCGATAAAGCACAGTGCGGTGTGCCTCATCGAAGTGGTAACTTTGCTTTGCGACATTGTTTTTCCTCCGGGTTCTTCTTGAAATAGGATTTGGCCACCAAGATGGCTTTACATTCAATTTACGTTTCCCGGCACCCAAGTAAACACTTTGCGCGGAATAAAAATTAAAATCGTAGGGAATCGTTCTTTTTTTCGACAAAAAAGCCTTCTCCGCCGATGCGGAAAAGGCTTGAATGAGAGGCGTCATGCTGCACTCAGAAACTCTCGACGACCAAAAAGATGTTCAGCGCGATGACGAGAGCCGCGATCGCCCAGCCCAGCACCTGCGTGATCGGATGGTTTACGAGTCCGCCCATCAGCTTGCGGTTGCCCGTGAACAGCATGAGCGGCACGAGCGCGAACGCGATGCCGAACGACAGGATGACCTGGCTTGCGACGAGCGCTTCGGTCGCGTTGATGCCCGAGATGATCAGCGCAAGCGGCGGAATCATCGTGATGGCCCGGCGCAGATACAGATTGATCCGTTTGTTGATGAAGCCCTGCATGACGACGTCGCCCGACATCGTGCCGACCGACGAACTCGACAAGCCGGCGATCAGCAGCCCGAGGCCGAACGAGATCGCGGTCGCCGGACCGGCCAGTTCGCGGAAATGGATAAACGCCTGATCCAGTTGTTCGACCAACAGCCCGTTTTTGAAAAAGAGCGCCGCGGCGATGATCAGCATCGCCATGTTGACCGCTCCGGCCACGATCATCGCGAAGATGATATCGAAAAATTCGAGCCGGAAAATCTTCTTCTTCTCTTCCTCGTTGCGGCCGACGATCCGGTTCTGCGTCAGCGACGAGTGCAGGTAGATCGCGTGCGGCATCACCGTCGCGCCGAGAATGCCGGCGGCCAGCATGATGCTCTGCGTGCCTTCGAACTGCGGCGTGAAAATGCCCGCGGCCACGGCCCCCATATCGGGCTTCGCCATGAATACCTGGAACGCGAACGCCAGCACGACGGCGACGACCATGCCGGCGATCCCCGTCTCCAGCGCCCGGAACCCGCGGCGCTGCAATTCGAGAATCGCGAACGAGGCGACGGCCGTAATCAGCGCGGCCGGCAGCATCGGGATCCCGAAGATCAGGTACAGCCCGAGCGCCGCCCCGATAAATTCGGCCAGGTCCGTCGCGATGATAACCAATTCGCTCTGTATCCACAGGAAGATCGAGACGCCTTTGGGGAAGCGGTCGCGCGCGATCTCCGGCAGGTTGCGTCCGGTCGCGATGCCGAGCTTCGCCGACAGCGACTGGATCAGCACCGCCATCAGGTTCGATGCGAAGATGACCCACAGCAGCATATACCCGTACTGCGAGCCCGCCGTAATATTGGTCGCGAAGTTGCCTGGGTCGATATAGGCGACCGCCGCGATAAACGCAGGTCCCAGAAACGGCAGCAGCCGCTTGAGACCTTTGGTGTCTCCGTCCAGCACAGCCTGGGCCGCGATCTCGGTCCGGGTTCTGCTGTCCGTTTGATTGCGCACGAGTTCGTTCGGCGCCGGATCGGCGCCCTCCCGTGTTCGAGATTCGATCTCTTTCTCCATCCTTCGTTCCCCCCTCCGTCTCCAGTTCGTACCTGATCTATTTGGGTTTCGGCTCTATTTTGGTTCCGACTCTATTTGTTCTCCTTGCACATGAATGTTTCCCCGGTGCAACTTTTGAACTGATTATAATCCTTTTCTTTTTATATGTAAACACTTCAATACGAAAACTTGCGCAAAAAACAAATTATTTTTCACGGCGTTTCATGACGGTTCGGAAAAGTCTGCGCCTTGTCCGATCCACGAAAAAACGGCGAAGCTAGAAGTTCAGCTTCGCCGTCCCGGCTTGAATACGTCCGATCTCTTCGTCCAAACTTCCGTCGAACGGGAATTCCCCGCGCTGTGCGCGTTCCTGCAAACTGCGCAGCGAACGCTGCGCGTACCGCGTCAGCTCGTCCGGATACCCGAGCCGCTGCCGGTTGTCTTCGAATTCGTCTTCGTCGACCACGTGCCAGCCTTCCGCTTCGTTCCACAGCAGGTCCAGATCCAGGTCGACGAACGACACATGCTCCCCGTCCCGCACGCACGGCTGCGATACGTTGCAGTAGATCGAGATCACTTGGCCGTCCGCAATATCGAAACTGACGGTGAATCCTTCTTCCAGCGCATACACTTCGAGCGAAGCGTGCGGCACGGTAAACGTCCGCTTTTTCGTATGATGCTTCAATTGGCGTCCCGGCGCCCCTTCGGCGATCAGGCAGCCTTCGCGTTCGCCTAGCAGCTTCATGTCCCAGTCGTAATGGGGCGTATCGCCGTATTTGAGCGCATGCAGCTTCAAGTCCATATTCGGCTCCTTCCCGCAGCCAACCCGAATGTGCGGCCGGCTTGCGCGTTCTTTCTTCTATAACCCGGACGGCGGCCAATTTACACGAACGAGGCCGACCTTTATAATTCAACCTAGTATCTTGTCAACTCTTGATCCGAACCTTTGGCGTTGACAAGGGACTAGCGTTTGCACGCATCCCAATCCAGCCCGAGAGGAAGAACAAGACCTATGCAATGGCATTTAAAATCGTTTGAACAACTGAGCGCAGACGAACTGTACCGGATTTTGGAGCAGCGGGTGAACGTCTTCATGCTGGAGCAGAACTGCCTCTATCCCGAGATCGACGGCAAAGACCTTCGCAGCTTCCATCTGTTCGCCGAGGAGAACGGACAAATCGCCGCTTACTGCCGCCTGCTTCCGCCGGGCGTCGCCTACGATCAGGCTTCGATCGGACGGGTGCTCGTCGGCGGCGATTTCCGCGGCCGCGGATTGGCCCAGGAGCTGATGACGCGCGCGATCGCTTTTCTGACCGAAGAACGCGGCGAGCGCGAGATCAAGATCCAGGCGCAGCATTATCTGGAGAAATTCTACGGCTCGCTCGGCTTCCGGCCGATCTCCGACGTGTATCCGGAAGACGGCATTCCGCATGTGGACATGCTGCTCGGCGGAACGGACGCGAACGATTGGAGCACCGGAAAACTCGAACGCTAGAGACGGATCAGGACCATGTACAGAATCGTGCCCGCCGCGATCGACAGGAACATGTTCTTTTTCCACACATGCAGCCAGACGACGACCGCGACGGACACCAATTCGGGAAGACCCCGGCTGCCGGCGAGCACGTTCACGTCTTTGAGGCTGTAGACGACCAACAGACCGATCGCCGCGGCGGGCAGCACCCGGCCGAGATATTGGATGTACGGCGGAGTCGGACGACCCGGCGGGAACAGCAGGAACGGGAGAAACCGCGTTGCCATCGTACCGAGCACGATCACGGCGATGACGACGATTTGCTGGCTTAACGTCATGCTCATGCCCGTCCTCCTTCTTCGGCTTCCGCCGCTTTGCGTTCCGAAGCTTTGCGCGTCAGCGTCAGCACGGCCAGAATCGCGATCATCGCCGGCACGATAAAGCGTTCGCCGCCGAACAGGATCAGGCTTGCCGCCGAGACGCCGATGCCGATAATCGCGCTGTGATGCACTTTTTGCTTCATCCACTGTTCCACGAAGATCACGACGAACAGCGCGGTCATGACGAATTCGAGGCCCGCCAGGTCGAAACGCACGAACGAACCCAGCAGCCCTCCGACCGTCGCTCCGGCAACCCAGTACAGATGATTGAGCAGCGTCACGAAAAACAGGTACCAACCGCGGTCGATGTTCTGCGGAATGTTCGCCGAATAGTTGATCGAAAACGATTCGTCGCACATGCCGAAGATCAGGTACGGCTTTTTCCAGCCTGTCCCTTTATACTTTTCCAGCATCGACAAGCCGTAGAATAAATGCCTCGCGTTGACCATCAGCGTCAGCAGCAGCGCCCCGAGCGGATTGAACGGTCCGAGCAGCAGACCGACGGCCACGAACTCCATCGAACCGGCGAAAATAAGCAGGCTCATCAGAAACGTGTAGCCGACGCCGAAGCCCGACACGTTCATGAACACGCCGTAGGCGATGCCCAGAAACGCGAACCCGGCCAGAATCGGCACCGTCACGGGAAAAGCCGCGCGGAACGCTTGAGACACTTTTGCTGAATCGTTCATTTCTTTCAATCCCTCTCTTCGCCTGTAAGCTTGTCCGTTTATTTTAGGGCCCACAATCCATACAATCAACGTTATAATTGTATGGATTACAATTTTGCGAGGTGCGAGGTGTGCCATGCCGATTAACTCTTTCGTCGACTACCCGATGTCCTGGCGGCCGGACCGTCACGGGCAGCGGCACGTTCGTCTCGGCCAACGCGGCGCGCGCAGGGCTTGAGCGCTTCCTGAACTACCACGATCCCGCCGACCTGCCCGGGCAAAAAGAAGCCGCGCTGCGCTGGATGCGTCCGCTCGGTATACGCGCGAGTGCCGAGCGGGTCGCAATCGTCTCCGGCGCCCAGAACGCGCTTGTCGTCACGCGGCTCGCCCTGTTCGAGCCGGGCAGCCGGATCGCCGTGGACACGCACACGTATTCCAACTTCATCGAACTGGCGAAGTCGCTTCGCATCAAGCTCGTGCCGGTGGCCGGCGACTGCAGCGGCATGCTGCCCGGCGCGCGATATCGTCGCATACAAAAAGTCGCTGGCGCGCGGCGCCAACGACTTGTTCGACCGATTTTTCCCGCAATCGGATAAGCCGGGCCATCCGCTCGGCTTTTTCCGCTGGCTGCGCCTGCCGCGCCCCATGCACGCCGCGCGGCTCGAAAGCGACCTGCTCGCAGCCGGCGTCCGCGTGTTCCATTCGGACCGGTTCCTTGCGGGAGCGGGCGCTTCCGGCGATTACCTGCGCATCGCGCTGTCGTCTACCGACTCGTTAGACGAGCTGGAACGCGGCCTGCGCATTCTGCGCGGCAATCTGCAAGGCGGCGCCTGATCAGGCCGTCGGTCGTTCACCTTAATTCGAGCTGCCGGCGTTCGGGGCCGGCTCCGGCGACTCGACAGCCGACCCCGGCGGGTATCTGCCGTTCTGAAGCTGGCGCAGCGTGTAGCCGAACGTGAGCTGAAGATGCGGATAGTCGCGGAAGTTGCTCCAATCCCCGCCCCATTCGAAGCCCATTTCTTTGGCGAGTTCGACCACTTCCATCCAGTCGGAACGGCCGTTGCCGCTGCGGTCCAGCTCCATGTCCCACACGATTCGGCCCGAACCGTCGCGCAGCGCGAAGTCGATCGCCAGTCCGAAATTGTGGTACGACTGGCCGCCGCGCGCGTTCGTGACGATATTCCCCGGCTTGTCCCGTCCCTGCCGGAACAGCTCGTCCTGCTCGTCGATGCCGCGAAAATCGGACGTGATCACGACGTCGATACCGCGGTCCGCCGCCAGGCGGATCAGCCGCTCGGACTTCTCGCGAATCTCGGGATGCAGCGCGATGATCCGGCCGCCGCTCTCGCTGCTCTCGACGCCCGGCACTTCCGGCACGTAGCCGAAATAAGATAGCGCTCTCCAGCCGGCGGCCAGCAGACAGAGCAGCAGAGCGAGCGTCAGCCAGCCTCGCCAGCCGGACTTTCGGCGGCGCTTGGCCGGGCGCGGGCGGACAGGGGAGGGCGGCTTGGGAGGCGGTGTCGGTGGGTTCGCGGGCGGCATGGATCGTCTCCTTCGTCGGCTGATAGGATCGCTTGGCGTCGTGTTACTCTGTCTCCATTCTACCCGGAACCTTCCGCGCATTGCCAGCCGGGGCGTTTCGAAGCGGCGGCCGCGCAGCGAATCCGGCCGGATCAGGCACCCTTACGCCAAGCCGTAAGCGACCGCCAAATAGCCGTTGTCTCCCGGCAGGGAGATAACGGCTATTTGGCGTCTTGAAGGTTTTCCTTCGTTTTTCTTATACATCCGATGATTTGCTGCCTTTTTGGCTGTCTTTTTACTGACTATTTGCGCATAATCTTGTAGCCTTTGTCTTCCAGCAGCTTGAGTACTCCGTCTTTGCCCAGATAATGCGCGGCGCCGACGACGATAAAGTATTCTTCGGCTTTGCCGCTCTTGAGGTAACCTTCGATCTTGTCCGCCATGCCGACGTTGCGGTCGGTCAGCAGCGCTTTGTAATACTCGGGATCTTGAGCGACGCTGTTCGTAAGTTCGAGCAGCGCTTTTTCGTTGCCGCTTTTCCACATTTCGGCCATTTCGTTCGTGCTGTCTTCGATCGAATCGAAGTTGTCGATTACGCTCTTGAGATTCTTCTCCTGAACCTTGTCGGACAGGCCGTTGAACATGCCCAGCTGCGATTCGTACGATTCCAGTTCAATCACCGGAATTTTCTTCTTGACCGCCTGCTGGATAAAGTACAGATCGACGCCCGCTCCGGCTTCGTAACCGGCTTCGCTGGACTTGAGGCTGCCAAGCGTCGTCTCCACGACCCACGGCTTGAACTTGTCGAGCGCGTTCGCCTGAAGTCCGTTCGCTTTCAGCAGCTTGCCGAGTTCCGTGTACGTAGCGGCCGAGATATGATCTTTGAGCGTCGTGCCGTCTTTGTACGTGCCCATATCGAGAATCATCTTCTGCTGGTCTTCGCCCGCTGCCTGGCTGAGGTCGATCTCGACGCCCAGATAGTCCGCTTCGGCAAACGCCTGCTCGAACTCTTTGCGCAGCGGATAGAAGCTGTCGTCGGCGATATGCATCGAACCGACAAGGTAGACGGTCGTCGGACCGTTCTGTACTTCCCACAGGAAGCCGCGTGCCGCTTGGCCGGTCGCCTGCGAGACGAGCAGCACCGTGTTCGTCTTGCGGTCCCAGCGGACGTCGTATCCGGCCACTTCGGCCAGGGCGCGCAGCGAGACGAACGGAATGCCGTCGATCAGCTTCGACTTCGCTTCGAGCGTCACGACTTTGCCGTTGACGGTCACGCGCACGGTGCCGTTTTTGTTGTCTTTGAGCTTGATCCCGAGCGCCTGCGTCGTGAGATCGACCGGAACGAGCGTCGTGCCTTTTTGCACCAGCGCTTCGCCGGCCGCATAATCGATCTTTTTGCCGTTCAGGTTGACGGACGTCTGCGCGAATCCTTCGGGCGGAGCCGCGGCAAAAGCCGGCACGGCCGAGGCCATCAGGCCGACGGAGACGGTCAGGGAGAGGAGCATGTTTTTCCACGGTTTCATTGGCGTTGGGTTCTCCTTAGAATGGAAGATTTGGGGTAGGCTGTTGTTCTGGATGTGTGCTTACTATCCGTTACCCATATAAACACCAAGCAGAAGCTTTACGTTACGAAAATACGTGATTTTCGCCAATCCGCGCGGCAAAAAGCCTTTCCCCGAAAAAATTCGGAGAAAGGCTTTTCCCATGCGACGGTGAATCGGTCTGCGCACGGCTCTGCGGAATGCTGCGCCATGAAGTAAACAGGTGGGAACCTGTCGGCTTGGCGAATGTCTTTTTTAGCGAATCTCTGTTTAGTGAATGTCTTTTTTCTTGAAATTGCCGCCCCGGACTTCCGCCACGTCGTACACGACGACAAAAGCGTTGGGATCGATCTCGTGAATGATCTCTTTGATCTTGCTCTCTTCCATCCGGTTGATGACGCACGTGATCTCCTTGAACTGCTCGTTGGAGTAGCCGCCGTACGCGTCCGAATACGTGGCGCCGCGTCCGAGGCGATCCCGAATGGTCTCGACCATGACTTCCGGCTGGTTCGTGATGATCTTGAACGTCTTCGAGCCGCTCAGACCTTCTTCGACGATATGGATCACTTTGGAAGCGATAAAGTAAGCAAGCGCCGACAGAATCGCCCCTTGCAGGCCGAACACGAACGAGACGACGACGAACACGAATGTGTTCAGGAACAGGATCAGGTCGCTCGTACCAAAAGGCAGTTTGCGGGACAGCAGCACGGCCAGCATGTCGATGCCGTCGAGCGCCCCGCCGTTGCGCAGCGCAAGGCCCATGCCCGTACCGATAATGATGCCACCTACTACGGTGACGAGCAGCGTGTCGCCCTGAATGATGGTCGGCACGTGGTGCATCAGGCTTGCGCTGATCGCGAGCGCCGCGATGCCGACGATCGAATACAGCGCGAAGCTTTTGCCGATCTGCTTGTAGCCGAGCCAGACGAACGGAATATTGATGATCGCGATCAGCAGGCCCAGCGGGATACCGAACAGCTGCGAACCGACGATGCTCAGACCCGTCACGCCGCCGTCGGACACCTGATTCGGAATCAGGACCGCTTCCAGACCGTAGGCGGTCAGCACTGCGCCAATCACGATCAGCAGCACCCTGGAGAAAATTTTGAGCGACTTGGCCGATTTCTTCGTTCTCTCTTTTTCCATACCTTGCCCCCTCTATAAAAATAAAAAAACACTAAAATACAGTCTATACCAGTTGCGGCGTTCGGGGCAAATGACAACGGGGCGGCTTCGCCTCTCCGGCGAACCGCCCCGCTCCCGTTCTTTTCAGCAAAACCGCTCCATCACCACGTACTCCTGACCGCCTTTGCGGTACACGACGTTCGTTCGGACGAGGCCGAATTTTTCGTAAAATGGAATTTTGTTCGTTCTTGCGTTGCAGCAAATATGCTTGGCGCCTTTGCGCTTCGCTTCGCCCAGCACCGCGTTCAGCAGCCGGCTGCCGTAGCCCTGATTCTGCCGCTCGCTGAGCGTGGCGAACTTGCGAAACTGCGCGTCTTTTCCCTGTATGAACAACGACACCGCCGAGACCAATTCCCTGCCTTCGAACAATCCGTAATGAATGCCTTCGTCGTCGTCCGGCAGCTTGATATAATCGAATTCTTCCTCCGGCCACATCACCGCATGCCGCAGCTCCCACGCTTGTTCTTTGGTAATTACTTTGACTCCCACTTCAAATCAAACCTCTCATTCGCAAAAATACATAAATTCGAACCAAAAACGGGCCTCATCGCCTCACCCTGCTCTTACGGATCGGAAGGCGGCCGGTTTCATCCTGCATTGTACCACTTGTTAGGAAAATGTGAGAGGGGCGGAATGTAAAATTTTCGAGCCGGACGTTCTCCGTAAATAGGAATTCCCCTATGAAAAGACGGTCGGGATCAGCGAATCTCAAGTCGATCGTCCATAAGGGTAAACGTTTAATTAATATCTAGCCAAGACCTCCACTCCTGACCCAATCCCTAAAATTCCATTTTGGCATATGATGCTGGATATCGCCCTGAACATGCCACTGGAGCGTACGCCGCTGCTCGATTTAGTTAAAGAACGACAATCTGCTTAGCATCAAAGTCCGCCTCCCCTTAGATCTGGGTATCTACTTCCTCCAATGCTTCTACAATTTGTTCGCAGCAAGGGGCCGTCCCGAAAGCCGGAATTCCGGCTTGGGACAGCCCCTTGTCGACTTCGGCCTTCAGTAAGCGATGCCTACCCTCGCCTGCACGTGCCGAAGATCGCCGATTTGGCCGTACGTGAATTCGGCCGTGTCGAAGACCGATATTTCGGTCCCGCCTTCGGGCAAATAGTCGCGCTCCGTCCGATATTTGCCGACGTATTCGCCGTCCGGCAAATACGTCGGACAGACGATCGTCCAGTCCAGCGTCGACGCTTGCAGCAGCGTATAGACGCGATGATGCTCCTCCGCCGCCCGGGTCAGGCGGCGCCTGGATTCGTTCGACTGGTAGCGCAGCAGCTCCGTCTCCGTGCGGCTTTGCAGGATACCGGCCGTACCCACCGTCACGATGCGCCGAACGTCAAATTCTCGCATCGCTTCGATGATGAGCGGCATACTGTCGCTGAGCGTCGTCGTTTTGTCCGTGTTCAGCGCGCTGATTATGGCATCCTGCCCCTCGACGGCCCGCCGAACGTCCGCGGCGTTACACGCATTTCCTTCATGGACCGTCAGTCCTTCGCAGGCTTGAACTTTACCCGGATCGCGTACCAGCACCGTCACTTCATGTCCGTCTCTTAACGCATGATTGACGATCAAGCTGCCGACGCGCCCCGTTGCACCTAATATGAGAATACGCATACGTTCGTTCCCCTCCCTCGTTAAGATCGTGCGTACTGAACAGCACGCTCACTTCTTTTCGTTCAACCGTTCATTTGATTTGCCGTACAAAAAAGACCATCCATCGAAATGAATGATCTCTATCGATCCTTCTTATGCTCTATGTTAAACCAAATCGCGATCAGCCCCAAGCGGATGTTATGGTTCGGTCTGCTCTTCTCAATTCGAACGACGCGGCGAGAGAGCCGCGATTCCCTGCCGGCGCACCATGTGCAGCAGCGGGTCCCAGGCGTTCCGGTGCAGCTTCACGGCTTTGCCCTGCGCGATGCGCCGCATCTGCTGCTCGTAATAACTCAGTCCGATCATTGCGCCGAATTGTCGGTCCAGCGACGGGAACCCGGTCGTCAGGCGCTGCGTCGTAACCGTCTCGTACCGGCCTTCCATGATTTGATTCGGTATATCCGGGATCAAGGCAAGCGGACGCGCGATGCCGATCATCGAGGTCTTCCCCGCCGCCAGCGCTTCCTCCATGCCGAGTTTCGACCGGAAGCCGCCCGTCACCGCGATCGGTACATGGACGATCGAGGCCATACGCTCCGCATACTTCAGGAAAAACACTTCGCCGTCGTCCTCGGCGGACATTTTCGGATTTTCATAGTTGCCGCCGGAAATCTCGATCAGATCGATTCCGCGCTCCGCCATCGCCTTGACCACTTCTTCCGAATCTTGTTCCGTAAAACCGCCTTCCTTAAAATCCGCAGAGTTAAGCTTCAATCCGATCGGGAACCCCGCTCCCAACACGCGGCGCATTTCGTCGTAAATCTCGATCAGGAATCGCATCCGGTTCTCCGCACTGCCGCCGTATTCGTCATTTCTTCGATTATCCGCAGGCGATAAAAACTGGTTGACCAGATAACCGTGCGCGCCGTGGATCTGAACGCCCGTGAATCCGGCTTCTTGGGCGATCCGCGCCGTCTCGGCGAAGCGCTTCACGATGCCTTTTACCTCCGCGTTCGTCAGTTCTCGCGGAGTGTTGAAAGCGCGGCCGTAGCTGCCTCCTATCGGAACGGCACTTGGCGCGACGGGCTGCTTGGACATCGTTCGCGGCGACTGCTTGCCCGGGTGATTGATCTGCATCCACAGATGCGCGCCGCCCCGTGTTCCCGCCTGCGCCCATCGCTTGAGCCCGTCCATATCGCGCCGATCTTCCACCACCACGTTCCCCGGCTCTCCGAGCGCGCCGCGATCCACCATCACATTGCCCGTCACAACGATTCCCGTTCCGCCTTCAGCCCATTTTCGGTACAGCTCGACATGCAGGCGGTTGGGCGAATTGGAACGATCCGCCATCGCTTCACTCATCGCCGATTTCAAAAACCGGTTTCGGATCACGGCTCCGCTCGGCAACGTTAGCGGCTGCGCAACTTTTAATAAGGGATTCATAGCCTCTGCTCCTTTTATACAAACGTAAACATTTGGACACTTGTCAAGATTCTATGCTCATGATAAACTTGCTCCCGACCTTCGGCAAGATTCAGATCCGTGCAAATGTCCGGATTTGGACAGATCGTGAAATATGCAAAAAAAGGAGGATGCCCCGTGAAGCGAGATTGGACGAAAAAAACGACCCGCGGCGCGAAGCGGACGCTGGATGCTTTTACCGCGGCCATGTTGGACACGCTCACCGGAAAATCGTTCGAGCAAATTACCGTGAACGAATTATGCGAGAACGCCAATTACCCGCGCGCCACCTTTTACAACTACTTCGACGATAAATACGATCTGCTGCACTACATCTGGCATTGCCTGAATCAGCAGATCCGGCTGGAGCAATACGAAGAATCGGAGCCCGAGCAGCGGTTGTTCGTATTATTCGATCGGGCCTATGATTTTATCGACGCGCATCAAGGCACCCTGAACCGGATCGTCAAGCACAATGCCAAAGAGAGCTTTTTGCTGTTCCATTTCCGCGTTCAGTTAAGCGCCCGGGTACGGGAAATGTTCGATCCCAGCATTTGCCGCTACCGGGATCAGATTCCGCACGAGATCATTGCCGATCATTATTGCAACACGGCTCTTCTCGTGCTCGAATGGCGATTTTTGCACGGCAACGATTGCTCCAAAGCGGACACGCTGCGTTATTTGGAACATCTGCTGGGGGATTTGAACGCGAGGTCGCTGCATGAAGCCTAAGCGCATCGACGACGAAAAGGGACGCTTCCGAAAAAATCGGAAACGTTCCTTTCTAATAAAAGCCGGTTTGCTTTCGCGGACCGAACGTCCTGTTCCCGAGCCGCTGCGTCGAACCGATTCGTCAGGAGACGAATCCGCGAGAAGCGCCCGTCATGCGTACGGTTTGACCTATGGCGATTTCTCGGCACTTTCAAGAACGATAATTCTAGTATGCTCAAAAAATCAGCTTGGTTGAGTCAGAAACCGGATCGCCATGTTCATGATGCGAACCAGCTTTTCCGTATCGACCGTGGTTCGTCCCATCGCCCGGATCCCGATCGACAAAGCTTGAAGATATTCGGCCGCTTCCTTAGGCTCACACCCGGAAGAAAATTCTCCCGTCTGCTGTCCCCAAACGATAATCCGTTCGAACATTTCCTCGGTCGAAGCCAAAGAACGCATAGATTTGATATTGATTTCGGCGTCGCGCGCGGCCAATTCCGTCATCGAATTGACGATCATGCAGCCGGACGGCGAATGATCCTGCTCGGCAATCATAAATCGGAACACGGCCCGCATCGCTTCCGTCGCCGTCTCGGATTGTTTGACTTCCTGGGTAAGCCTCGTTTCGACTTTGCCGATATACCGATCCATCGCTTGCAAAAACAGCGAATGTTTGTCGCCGAACGTGTCGTACAGACTTCGTCGATGAATGCCCATATGTTCGACGAGATCGCTCATCGACGTTTTCTCGTAACCTTGCTCCCAAAAAAGGATCATGGCTTTATCCAATACTTCATGAATTTCGAACTCTTTGCTTCTGGCCATCCATATCCCCCTCCCCAAATCAATGTATCATATCGGGAAAGATAAGCGAAGAATGAACCGGTCCGCCGAGTCTGTTCGTTACGCCAAATCCGGATACAGAACAGCCACGCCTCCGGCAAATCCTTGTTGAACTTGACGGCTTACATCGTCGGCAAGGATCTCGTAAAGACCGGCTTCGATCCCGTCGATCGCGATACGCGCGATGTCTGTCGGCGACGACTTCGGCGCTTCCAGACCGGCCGTCATGTCCGTATCCATGAATCCGACGTGCAGGCCGGCTACCTTGATCTTCTTCGGAGCCAATTGCAGGCGCAGCGAATTCGTGATGCCCCATTGAGCGGATTTGGCTGCCGAGTAGGCGCCTTCCGATCCGATATTGATCCACGACAACACGGACAGGATGTTCAGGATCGAACCTCCGCCGTTGCCTTCGATCACCGGCGCGAACGTACGAATCATCGACAGCGTGCCGAATACGTGGGTATCGAATTCCAAGTGAATGTCTTCCATCTTGCCTGTAAGCAGGGAAGCGCCCGTCGACGAGCCCGCGTTATTGATCAACAGAGTCGCATCGCTTGCGATCCCGGCAGCCGCCGCCACGGATTCCGGATTCGTAATGTCCAGCTGCAGCGGAATCGCGCCCGGCAGGTCGACCGATTCCGGATTTCTCGCGCCCGCATACACCTTGGCTCCTCTTGCCAGAAGTTCAAGAGCCAATTCTTTTCCCAATCCCCGATTCGCGCCGCTTACGATGGCTACTTGTTTGGAAATCTCCATTTTTAAAAACCTCTTTTCTTGAATGATCGTTCTCAAATAATCAAAAAAATAACAGGCGGCTTCTCCGACGACATTAAACGCTCTTTCTGATACGTAGTATATTTCATTTGAGAACGATCAGTCAACTATTATTTTATTCTTTTTTATCCAGATTACGGATTACGCTGCCGAAGCTTGGTCATCCAACGCAAAAAAAGACGAACCCCTTTGAAACGAAGAGGTTCGTCTTTTTCGAACTATGGATCCGAATCCGGCTTAGATCTTGTACGCCTTCATCGCTTTACGCAGTTCTTTGAACGAAGGGCGCTTGCCGTACATCAGGACGCCGGTGCGGTAGATCTTCGCCGACAACCAGCCGAAGAAGAAGATCGACGCCAGCAGCAGCACGAGCGATACGGCGATTTCCCAGAACGCGATCTCGCCGAGGCCGATCCGCGCGATCATCGTCGTCGGCGACGTGAACGGCACGAACGACGAGATTTTCATCAGCAGCGAATCGGTATTGCTCAAGCTGAAGATCCCGATGTAGAACGCGGCCAGCGACAGCATCGTCAGCGGCGTCACCGCCTGGCCGAGATCTTCCGTCCGGCTGACGATCGATCCGACGGCCGCATACAGCAGCGCGTACAGGAAGTAGCCCAGCACGTAGAAGATCAGCCCGTAGATCAGGACGTCGTACGGCATCTGCGAGAAGTCGAGATCGAAGCCGGCCAGGACGTCCCGGTTGTACGGCAGCATCAGATTGACCGCGATCGTGACGCCGAACACGGCGATTTGCAGCAGTCCGACGAGGAAGACGCCGATGACTTTGCCGAACATCTGCGTCAGCGGAGAGACGCTCGTGATCAGGATTTCCATGACGCGCGAACTTTTCTCGGACGTGACTTCGGACGCGATCATGTTGCCCGTCAGCATGGCCGAGAAGAAGAACAGCGTCATGAGGACGTAGACGGTAATGAAGTTCATCGGATTGAACTTGTCTTCGTCCGCGCCTGCGGCGCCCGTGCCGGACGTCTCGTCGTAGCTCGACGCGCCCAGCAGGACCGGCGTCGTCAGCTGCGCGATCTGTTCGTCGCTCAGCGCGCCCGCCGTAATGAAGCGGGTCTTGGCGCTCTCAAGGGCCGGCTGCAGGACGGCCTGCACGTCGGTCGGCACGGAGCCGCCTTCGGAGACGTACTGCACGGCCGGGAACGCGCCGTCCGTACCCGGCGCGATCTTCAGGTACCCTTTGAGGTCCTGCTCGGCCGCCTGCTTGTTCAGCTCGGCCGCCGCTTCGCCTTCGAGCGGCACGAATTCCATATCGTTGTCCGGCAGCTCCGCGACGTAATTCTCGATCTGCTGCGCGATCTCCGTCTGGCCGCCCGCCGCGATGCCGATCTTGTTGCCCGCGGCCTCATCGCCGCCCTGGAACAGCTGGATGAAGAATGGCACGTGGATGCCGATCGTCATGACGAGAGCAAGCAGCAGCGTCGTGATGACGAACGACTTGGTGCGCACTTTGTTCCTGAACGTAAAGCCGATGACCGTTCCCAATCTATTCATGGCGTTCACCCACCGATCGGATAAAGATTTGGTTGAGCGTCGGTTCCTTTACTTCGAAATGACGGACTTCGCTCTGGCGCATCGCTTCGGTCAGCACCGGAACGGCCGCCGCTTCGTCCGAGATCGTAATGACGTAATGTTCGGGATCGCCTTCCATCCGGGTCACGCCGGGAATGGATTCCAGCCCCGTCACCGCCGACGACGTCTTGAGCAGGATCTGCTCGCGCGGGAACCCGTTCTTGATCTCGCGGATATCGCCTTGAATGACCGTCTTCGACCGATCCAGAATCGTGATGCTGCGGCACAGCTCCTCGACGTGTTCCATCCGGTGCGTGGAGAACAGGATGCTTGCGCCTTCGTCGCGCAGTTCCTTGACCGCAAGCTTCAGCAGCTCTACGTTGACCGGGTCCAGACCGCTGAACGCTTCGTCCAGGATCAGGATCTGGGGACGGTGCACGACCGCCGCGATAAAGCCCATTTTCTGCTGGTTGCCTTTGGACAGTTCCTCGATCCGCTTGTCGTAGTATTCCTCGGCATCGAACTTGTTCATCCAATATTTCAGGTTCTTCTCCGCTTCGGAGCCGTCCATGCCGCGCAGCTTGGCCAGATAGACAATCTGTTCGCTGACTTTGACTTTGGGGTACAGCCCGCGTTCTTCGGGCAGATAGCCGACCAGGCGCTGCACGTCGCCGCCGTAAGGACGGCCTCCGTATGTAATGCTGCCTTCGTCGGGGTAGATCAGACCGAGCACCATGCGCATCGTCGTCGTCTTGCCGGCGCCGTTCGCGCCGAGCAGGCCGTAGATCTCGCCCTCTTTGACCCCGAGCGTAATGCCGTTCACCGCCGTCTTGTCGCCGTAGCGCTTGACCACGTTTTGCAAAATCAATCGTTCCGTCATGTTGATCCTCCTCTTCCTTGTTGGGGTACAGAGTCAGTCCGACAGGCCGCCGTTCATCCAGTGTTCCATCACTTCGTCCAGTTCCAGCGCCCGCACCCGGATCGGCTTGACTCCGGCTTCGTCCAGCAGCGCCGAGGAACCCGCGTAATCGAGCGTAACGAAGCGGACCATCCCTTCCGCCTCGATCGCCGATTCGACGACGCCCGGCATCTCCGCCAGCAGCTCGTCGTCGCGTCCGATCCAGATCTCCCGGCCCCGATCCATCAGCGCGTCCTTTTCCAGCAGGCCGAGCGAGCGCCCTTTGTCGATCAGCACGAGATAATCGGCCATCCGCCGGACTTCTTCCACGATATGCGTCGACAGCAGCACGGAAGCGCCATCTTCGTCCACGCATCGGCGGATTTCGTTCATCATCGTTTTCCAGGCAAACGGATCGAGTCCCGACGAAGGTTCGTCCAGCAGCAGCAGCTTAGGCCGGACGGCCAGCGCCGCCGCGATCTCGAACTTGCGCCGCTGCCCTTTGGACAGTTTGTTCATTTTCTTGCCGCCGGGCACGTCGAAGCGATTTAGCAGTTCTTCGAACCGCTGCCAATCCCACTTCGGATACCAGGCCGCGCGGAAAGCCGCCACGTCGTCCATTTTGAGGCTGTCTTCTTCGGACGCGAAGTTCTCCGGGACGTAGGCGATCGACGCGCGCACTTCCGTGGGCAGACCCTGCGGATAAGACTGTCCGTACCAGATCACTTCGCCTTCGTCCGGCATGATCAGTTGGGCGGCCAGCTTCATCAGCGTCGATTTGCCGGAGCCGTTGCGCCCGATCAGCGCGGTCACGTAGTTGTCGTACAGCTTCAGGTCGACTGGGCCCAGCACCATGCGGTCGCGCTTCTTGACGACCTGCTTCCATTCCAACGCCGCCTTCTCCATCGTTCCCCACTCCTTTTCCGGTTGGCTGCCGATTCGGCCGCCTTGTATCCGGAAACCTGCCGCTTTCCCTCCTCTTCTTTTCCTGCAAAAGAGGGTTTTGACAGCGCTCCCGTCTATTTACGCTCTTCTTCCCGAAGCGTTTCATCCAAAAGATCCTTAAGATCCGTCAGCCCGTAACCGACCGACTTGGCGGTATCGAGCAGTTCGCGCACCGCTTCGACCACGATCCGTTTGCGATACGCTTCCCGGTCTTCCGTGTCCACCTTGGCCACGAACGTCCCGGTGCCCTGCCGGGTACGAAGCAGCCCTTCGTTCTCCAGATCCTGATAGACGCGGCGAATCGTGATCACGCTGCATTTCAGATCGGCCGAAAACTCGCGGATCGACGGCAGCAGCGTCCCTTCGGCGATCTGTCCGGTGACGATCAGCGAACGCAGCTGCGTCTCGATCTGGTGATACAGCGGCTCGGCGCTGCTCTCGTTAATTTGCACGGGTATCCGCATAACTTCACTCCTTTGTGTCCCGCCGGGCGTTTAAGCCAAATCCCGACGCGGTACCCCTCGCTTGATGAATCCGTATGCCGCGCAGACGCCCGCTGCCCCAAGTGCGAGCAGGACCCACATCGCCGGCGAAGCCGCGCCCCGCTCCGCGCTCATGCTTATACTCGATGCCACGACGTGTACCCCCGACAAATGCAGCGCCAGCGCCGTCAGCATGAGCACGGCCATCAGAATCAGGCTGTTCCAGAAGTAGGCCCGGCCCCGGAGCAGAAATTCCATCGCGATGTACAGGCTGTTAAGCAGCAGTCCAAATCCGGTCCAGGTCAGGGCGAACACGACGTAAGCGCCCAGATCGAGCTGTTCGCGCAGCCCGGCAGCCGACAGATACATGATCGTGAACAGCAGGATGCCGTTGAACAGCGTCGCCAGCAGCAGCTGCGCGATTCTGGCCCACACCAGCGCCTCGACCCCGATCGGCAGCGACCGGTAGTAAGCGAGCGTATTCGTGTACGAATCTTCGGCGATGTATTTGGCAATCCTTCTGGAAAAATAATAGCCGATCATCGAAGCGATAATCCAAAACATCATGTTCGCCAAAAAGGATAAGCCCGGTTGTTCCCGCAGCTGTCCCATCATCAAACCGCCGAAAAAGCCCATGTAGACGATAAACAGCAGCGATCCGAGCAAATAATACCGGTCAATCTTGAATTCCCGGCCGAGAATGAGCCAGACTTGACGCCAGATTCCGCCCATTTTGTTCCTCCGTTCTGTGTCGACGAACCGTCCGGGCAAAATGCCGGACATCCGTCTCTGTGTGCTTCTGTATATATTGTTAAGCACACTGTACCCGAATTTGGGCGTCCCGTCAAGAAAACCCGGGCAAACATTCTCTTTTTTTGTCAAAAAAACCGTCCTCCCGGCATGGAGCCGCAAAGGACGGTCGAAATGTTCGATGAACGGTAATGCCGATACGATCGGATTACCGGCTTGCGGATTTTCGGACGGCGTGCTGCAAAGCCAACCCGAAAATCCCGCTGCGGCGCAAACCGCACAAAACGTTACTCAGGAAGCGGACGAGTTGAGCTTGCCCATCTCGTGTTCGACTACCAGCGTCAATTCTTCCTCGTACCCGCCCATGATGTGATACTTCCGAACATATTCCTTGACGAACTTCTTCGGATCGCTCGGGCGAAAAATACGAGTCATTTCCCGCAGACTTTCCTTGACTTCGTTATGACCTTTGGTCGCCATCATAATTCCCTCCCGGAACGTTTTTCGTTATCGAGAATGTCAAAAAAATCTGCTGCCGACAGACGCCCCTTGAGGTGATCGCCTTGTCCGCCGCGCTCCGTTGTCTTGCAAAAAGACAAACGCGCGCCGCCTTTCAAAAAAACATCTACCTGTTGTGTTACATACCCGACGAAATGCTGACTGAATCACTTCCGGTTTGCCCTTCCTTCTCTCTCTTTGGCCGGATGCGACTCTCCTCCAAACGAAAAACGAAGACTGATAAACAGATTGTAAGCAGATGCTTACTTACAAGTATAACATTTTTCGACGAAATGGGGTAAGAATCGCCCGGCTGCCCAAAAAATAACGGCATGCGTGGCCGGCCCGAATTCCGCCTTATTATGTAGACGCGATCGACGCGGAAAAGTTGCTGGTTCGTCCGCGCGCCCCGACCTTCCGTTTCATTCGCTCCCCGCGCCGAATCTTGGTATGATAAGCCTATCACGCAAAAACCAGGGAGGAACCCATGCAACCGCAGGAACCCAACGTCCTGATCCTGTACGCCAGCTATGGCGACGGGCATTATCAGGCCACGAAAGCGCTAGAGAAAAGCTTGCACGACCGGGGCATTCGCAAAGTCAAAATGCTGGATCTGATGGCCGAAGCCCACCCGAGGCTCAACGATCTCACCCGGTTCGTCTACATCCAGAGCTACCGTACCCTTCCCGGCCTGTACGGCCTCGTATACAATATGACCAAAGACATGAAGTCGGACAAACCGTTCGCGCATATCCTGCATGCGTTCGGCACCCGGCGTCTGGAAGAATATCTGAAAAAAGAACGTCCTGGCCTCGTCATCCACACGTTCCCGCAGATGGTCATGCCTAAGCTGCGCCGCAAGATCGGACTCGATATTCCGATCGTCAACGTCGTCACCGACTTCGACCTGCACGGCCGCTGGCTGCACCCCGACGTGGACCGCTTCTACGTCGCCACCGAAGAGATGCGCCGCGAAGCCGCCCGGATCGGCATCGACCCGAACCGTATCACGGTGAGCGGCATTCCGATCAAGGAAGGGTTCGGGGCGGTGGAGGAAGTGGGGAGCGACTCGGCGCGCGGCGGATTCGCCGCGGAGCCAGGCAGCCAGCCGGCGGAAAGCGGCCCGGATGCCGCTGCCGCGGCAAAGCCGTTCTCTTACGCCGCGGCGCGCGCGCTGCGGGCCGGCGAGCCGCCGGTTTCGGGCGTCCGGCTCGATCCGGCGCGCAAGACCGTGCTGCTCATGGCCGGCGCCTACGGCGTCATGCTCGGCCTGCGCCGCGTCTGCGACCTGCTGCTGGAGCAGGGCGACATCCAGGTCGTCGTCGTATGCGGACGCAACGAAGAGATGCGCGCCGGTCTCGCGCAGCAGTACGCGAACGTCGATCGCATTCAGGTGCTCGGCTTTACCGACCGCGTCGCGTCGCTTATGCGCATGAGCGACGGCATCGTCACCAAGCCCGGCGGCATCACGCTCGCCGAGTCGCTCGCCTGCCGGCTCCCGATCTTCCTGTTCCGGCCCGTGCCGGGACAGGAACGGGGCAACGCCGTGTACCTCGCCGAACAGGGCGCCGCGTTCATCTCCCGCAGCGCCGACGAACTGGCCCGTCAGATCGCCGACCTGCTCGGCGATCCGCGGAAGCTGACCGCCGCCCGCGAACGATCCGCCGCGCTCGGCAACGCAAACGCCGCCGGCGAGATCGCCGACGATCTGATCGCGCGCTATCTGAGCGTCCGATCGGCCGAGATTCCCGGCTGATCGGGCGGCGGCCAATCGATTTTCCCAAACGTCTCTGCGGACGTCCAAATGACCGGGCTTTCCGGTTATTTCGCTAACTGCCGGCATTGCTTTAAGT
The DNA here is from genome assembly GCF_008634075.2 of Saccharibacillus sp. WB 17. NCBI lineage: Bacteria > Bacillati > Bacillota > Bacilli > Caryophanales > Paenibacillaceae > Saccharibacillus > Saccharibacillus sp. WB 17. The sequence goes on from NZ_VPFK02000002.1 coordinate 77,043, forward strand.
AACTGTATTCTCCGGTTATCCCGCTTTTTATTGATCCCGTTTCGAATAACTGCCTATATCCAACTAGTCCGTATGCTCTCGGGGGCAGCTCCAAAATAACTGCGTCACGCCACTTATTTTCCACATAAGTGGCCTTTTTTTCGGGAAACAGGCAAATTAAATGGATCTGGGCAGTTATTGCGCCAAAAAGACCAAATTCACGCGAAATAGATGGATCTGCGCAGCTATTTTGCTTGACCGCTCCTTTTCTGGCTCCTCTTCTCGTTCATGCGTCTATTCACCCGTTCACCCGTTTATCCCTCCACCTGCCCACTCTTCCCTCTTCCACCTTCCGTAAACAGACCCCACTCCCGTCCCCACGGACTGAAAATACCAAAAAAACGTCAAACCGAAGGCAAAAAAGCCTCCCCCTTTTTTGTTAAGGGAAAGGCTTTTGTTAGAATCCGCTCCGCTCACACGAGCTTATACACCCGGCCCTCGTAAGGGCGCAGAGTCAGGTCGTAGACGTCTTCGTCTTCGAGTGGCTCATAGTTGGCGATCAGCAGCTCGGGCTTCAGGGCGCGCAGGTCTTCCGGCCATTCGAACGAAGGCGTGCCGCTGAAAAAGTTCAGGATGACGAGCAGCTTCTCGTCTTCCCACGTGCGCACGAAAGCGTAGATTTCCTCGTGCAGCGGCAGCAGCAGTTTGTAGTCGCCGTAGACGAGCACCTCGTGCTTCTTGCGCAGGGCGATCAATTTGCGGTAATGATGGAAAATCGAATCCGGGTCTTTGCGCGCGGCTTCGACGTTGATCTTGGCGTAATTCGGGTTGACGCCCATCCACGGCTCGCCGTCCGTGAAGCCGGCATGTTCGCCGTAAGTCCACTGCATCGGCGTGCGGGCGTTGTCCCGGCTTTTTTTCCAGATGCGCTCCATGATCTCGCGTTCTTCCATGTCTTTTTGCTTGCACTGCTTGTAATAGTTCAGCGTCTCGACGTCGCGATACTGCTCGATCGTATCGAACTGCACGTTGGTCATGCCGATCTCTTCGCCCTGATAGATGTACGGCGTCCCTTGCAGCGTATGCAGGAACGTCGCCAGCAGTTTGGCCGAACGCACGCGGTAGTCTTTGTCGTTGCCGAATCTCGACACCTGGCGCGGCTGGTCGTGGTTGCTCATATAGTTGGCGTTCCAGCCTCTTTTGTGCAGAACGGTCTGCCAGCGGCTCATGATCTTCTTGAGGTCGATCAGCGTCCACGGCTTGATGTCCCATTTGCCCGTTCCGCCGGACTTGGCATCCAGGAACATGTGCTCGAACTGGAAGATCATGTCCAGCTCGTTGCGGCCTTCGCCGACGTAATCGAGTGCCTGCTCGGGACCGAGACCGGACACTTCGCCCACGTTCATGATGTCGTAAAAATCGAGGACGTCTTCGTTCAGCGTGCGCAGGAAATAATGCACTTTGTCGAGGTTGGAGAAAAAGTGGTACGCCTGCACGACCGGAAGGTTCTGCGGGTTGTCCGCGTCGGGCAGCCCTTCGGCCTTGACGATATGCGAGATGGCGTCGAAACGGAAGCCGTCCACGCCTTTTTCCAGCCACCACTTCACCATGTCGTGCAGCTCGCGGACCACTTCGGGATTTTCCCAGTTCAGGTCCGGCTGTTCTTTGGCGTACAGGTGCATGTAATATTCCTGCGTGCGTTCGTCGAATTCCCAGACCGATCCGCTGAAATACGATTCCCAGTTGTTCGGGTAACCGCCGTTTTCCTTCGGTTCGCGCCAGATATAGTAATCACGTTTGGGGTTGTCTTTGGAAGCCGATGCTTCGATAAACCATTCATGCAGATGCGAGCTGTGGTTAAGCACGAGGTCCATGATGATGCGAATGCTGCGGGCGTGCGCTTTCTGAAGCAGTTCGTCAAAATCGTCCATCGTGCCGTACTTGGGATCGATGCCGTAATAGTCGCTGATGTCGTACCCGTTATCGTAATCCGGCGACGTGTAGATCGGGCAGATCCAGATAGCGTCCACGCCCAGCTCCTGCAAATAATCCAACTTTTCGATGATGCCGCGCAGATCGCCTTTGCCGTCGCCCGTCGTGTCTTTGAAACTGATCGGATAAATTTGGTAAATGACGCTTTCTTTCCACCATTTCTTGTTCATTAAGTCACCCCGAAGCGAATAGTAGTGTAATCCCTTGTCAACGCTAAAGGTAAGGTTACGCCCCCTTCAAACGCACCTAAAGCGTGTGCGCTTGAAGGGAACGTAAACCTCGGATTAAGAGCTGACAAGGTAGTAATCCGTACGTTTTTTGTTGGTTGTCTACCTCTATTGTAACCCAATTCGGGACAGGCTCTTTCAAATTTATAGAAAGCAGGCAAAAAAAGACCGGGCATCCCGCTTGTGCGGCGGGAGCCGGTCTTTGGTTAGGAAGTGTTTTGCTGTGAAGGGTTTTGCTGAGATCAGCCGATCCGGCCGACGCCCGTTTGGGACGAAGCCGTGTCCGCGGAAGCGGCCGGCGCCGTTTCGCCGCCGAATACGTCGTCGTCGCCGGTAATTTTGAGATGCGCGTTTTTCTCGCCCAGGCCGTTGAACAGCAGGTTCATGAGAATGGCGGTGAAGCTGCCGGCGATGATGCCGTTGTCCACCAGAATGCGCAGCTGTTCCGGGAGACCCGCGAACAGGCCCGGCACGGTCGAGACGCCGAGTCCCATCCCGACGGAGCAGGCGATGATGAACAGGTTCTCGTGGCGGGACAGGTCGACCTGGTCGCCCAGCACGCGCACGCCCGACGACAGCACGAGGCCGAACAGCGCGACCATCGCGCCGCCGAGCACCGAAGACGGAATCAGCTGCGCCGTCGCCGCGATCTTCGGAATAAAACCGACGATGACGAGCAGGATGCCCGCCACGGCGACGACGTCGCGCGTCTTGACGCGGCTCATCTGCACGAGGCCCACGTTTTGCGAATACGTCGTGTACGGGAACGAGTTGAAGATGCCGCCCAGCATGATCGCAAGGCCTTCCGCGCGGTAGCCGCGCGCAAGTTCTTTGGAGCCGATATCGCGGCCGACGATGCGTCCCAGCACCATGAACACGCCCGTCGATTCGACGACGCTGACAATCGCGACGAGGATCATCGTGAGGATCGCGCTGACGTTAAAGACCGGCGTCGCGAAATGGAACGGCGTGATCGCGTGGAACCAGCTGGCGTTCGCCACCGGCGAGAAGTCCACTTTGCCCATAAACGTCGCGACGACCGTGCCGGCGACGAGGCCGATCAGGATCGAGATGGAACGGATAAAGCCGGTCGAGACGCGGTTCAGCAGCACGATAAAGACGAGCACGCCGAAGCCGAGCAGAATGTTCGACAGACTGCCGAAGTCTGCCGCTCCCTGTCCGCCGCCGAGGTTCGTCATCGCCGTCGGAATGAGCGTCACGCCGATGATCGTCACGACCGAACCGGTCACGATCGGCGGGAACAGGCGAATCAGTTGGCCGAACAGGCCGGAGAAGAGGAAGATGAACAAGCCCGAAGCGATAATCGCCCCGTAAATGGCCCCGATCCCCATGCCCGGCGCGTTGCCGATCATGATCATCGGCGAGACGGCCTGGAACGCGCAGCCGAGCACGACCGGAAGCTTGATGCCGAACAGCCGGTTGCCCCAGACCTGCATCAGCGTCGCGACGCCGCAGGCGAGCAGGTCGATCGCGATAAGGTACGTAAGCTGCTCCTGGGTCATGCCGATCGCGTTGCCGACGATCATCGGTACGACGATCGCGCCGGCGTACATGGCCAGCACGTGCTGCAGGCCGAGCGAGAATGTTTTCGCCGGATGGCGGTGTTTTTGGAAAATGCGGTCCGAACTCATAAAACGTAATTCCTCCCCTGATGTGCGTTTCTCTTGGTCAATGCGCATGGCTCCCGAACCCGCTTAAATTCAGTGTACCGCTTCCGTCACGAACGATACTTTGCCTTCCGAGAGCGAAGCGACGCGCACGAGCGATTCCACCCGGTAGCCCGCGTCCTTGATACGCTGCGCGCCGCTCTGGAACGATTTTTCGATCACGATGCCGATGCCCGCCACCTGCGCTCCGGCCTGTTCCACGATCTTCGCCAATCCCAGCGCCGCTTCGCCGTGAGCGAGGAAATCGTCAATGATCAGAACTTTGTCGTTGGGAAAAAGGAACTTTTTGGAGACGGTGACGTCGTTGCTCTGCTGCTTGGTGAACGAGTATACTTTTTCCACATAAATGTCTTCCCGCAGCGTCAGCGACTTCTGCTTGCGCGCGAAAATCATCGGCACTTCGAACTCCAGCGCGGCCATGATCGCCGGCGCGATGCCGGACGATTCGATCGTCAGCACTTTCGTGATGCCTTCCCCTTCGAACAGCCGTGCGAATTCGCGTCCGACTTCCTTCATCAGGACCGGGTCCATCTGGTGATTCAGGAACGAATCCACCTTCAGTACCTGATCGCTCAATACGATGCCTTCGTTCAACACTTTATCCTGCAAAAGTTTCATAAGTAGTTCCCCCCGGATGTCTGTTTTCAAAAGCGGAAATGCAAAAAAGCCCGCCTCTCTTCCGTCGCGGAAGAAAAGCGGACTGTGGAGTCAACGACTGCAAAGCTTCGCCTTGAAGCGATTCCCGGGTGCGTACGACAGCAGCGCACGGCGCCTTATGCGGCGGGGTCTGCGAAGCAGACACGGCCGTGGCGCCGCGGCGCGGACGCGCAGACGATCGGAGCGCTTCGGCGGAAAGCCGGCTCGTGCAGGCCGCGAATCGCGGGTGCGCAGCAGGGCCTCCGGGCCGGAAGCGGGTGGATCGTCGCAGCAGGCAGCGCCGGGAAACCGGGGCGTTGAGAGCCCCGGGCAGTCGTTTTCCGTAGTCCGATCGTTCCGGCGACCGGGTAGAGACATGCGGGCCTATTCCCGCACCTATACGAAAAATGAAATAATGTTTGAAGTATACTCCGAATCTGCCGGAATGAAAAGTGAAATTTACATGAAAAGTGAGTTTTCCAAACGGCAATCTGATGTACAATGGTAAAAACCGTTTAATGCCAGCGCGAAATCCAGTTCTGCTTTTTCGTCATCTGTGCGCGCGAAGCCGACATTTCATTCAATGGGAGGAAAAGTATGGGAATCATCAAAGAGTTCAAAGAATTCGCCATGCGCGGCAGCGTCATCGATCTCGCGGTCGGCGTCATCATCGGGGCGGCGTTCGGCAAGATCGTCACCTCGCTGGTCAACGACATCATCATGCCTCCGATCGGCAAACTGCTCGGCGGAGTCGATTTTGCCGACCTGTTCTACAATCTCGATCCCGATATCGTCATGGCCGACGGCTCTCCGATCCGGACGCTGGCCCAGGCGCAGCAGGCCGGCGCCGCGGTCGTCGCCTACGGGCAGTTCATCAACAACGTGATCGACTTCCTCATCGTCGCCTTCTGCATTTTCCTGCTCGTCAAAGGCATCAATATGCTGAAGCGCAAAGAACACGACAAGCCGGCGCCGGAGAAAACGACCCGCGCCTGCCCGCACTGCCTGAGCGAAATATCGGCCAAAGCCAGCCGCTGCCCGCACTGCACGTCGGAACTTGCTCCGGCTCAGGCGGGGGTGTAAGGGCTGGGAGTGTTGGTGCGCGCATGTAGATGCGGCAATATACATATACGTGCGCATAGAAATGCGAATTGAGGCAAGACAGGAAAGCCCCGGCCAACGCTTTTGGGAGCAGGCGGGGCTTTTTTGGGCGCGGAATTTGATCGCGCGAAGGCGTGGTGAAGGCGTGATCCGCCGGGTTCGGCCGGCGGACGAATGTGTGGGGAAACCGGACGAACGTATGCTGTGGCGGAGAACGCCGGAACCCAGCTTTCCGGCAGGAATAACGCGCGAAAATTCGCCACCGACTGCACGCCATTCCTGGCTCCGACTGCAGACTGCCGATTCTCGGTTCCCGGTTCCTGATTCACGTAAAAGCAGCTTTTCCCGCCCGCACGGCCGCGCTAACGAACCCTAGTCACGCTATTTGCGCTCCAGAACGCTTTTACGAATTTTAACGAATCGTCATCACGCTATTCGCCTAAAAACGGCCTTAATCGTCCTAATTGCGTCCAATAAGGATATGAGGATTCGTTAGATTATTCAAAACGCGAAATAGCAGCAAATAGGGATATGAGGGTTCGTTACGTTTCGAATCCGGGCCTCCAAGCTGCAAAATTCGAACACCGTGGGAGCTGGAGATTCAAGGAGTGCGAAGATGGGAGATTCGTCGAGTGCGGTGGCGGCGGATTGGAGCCGTGCGGCGGAAGCGACTGGCGGGGAAGGGCTTGGGAATGCAGAGTTTGGGCGGCGGGCCTTGGACTGCGAAGTGGGACGACGGACTTTGACTTCAGACTTCAACTACCGAATAGGCAAAGAAACCCCGCCCTCCATTGGGAGAGCGGGATTTATCGGCATTCCGGCAAGCCTGGATTCCGGACTGCGGGATTTGTACTTGGGAATTCAGGTTTGGGATTTCTGGCGGCAGGCTGCAAGAATCTGAGATTGTGCTCTATCATGCAGAGATATTGGGATATTGGGATATTGCGATAATTCGCGACCCCGCTTAAATCGGTCGATTGCGGTTGGGCAGCAGGTTCGCGACGATCGCGTTCAGCTCGCGGTATTCGCTGCCTTTGTCTTCGCCCAGGTCGAGTTCGCGGATGCGCAGCCATTGGTAGGGCGACGACGGGTCGATCGGTTTGAAGATCCGCTGTTCGGCATCGTCGAGGCGCACTTTGTATCCCATGCGCGCGAACATTTTGACGAACTTTTCTTCTTGGGGACGCTCGCCTTTTTCGATCAGGATCAGTCCTCTAAGCTGTTTGAGTTCTTCGTGCTGCATCACTTCGAAGTGTACGATACATTCCATGATTCTTCACCCTTTCGTATAAACTTGAGTCGGAAACTTTGCTCTATTTTTCACATCCATACCTTTTATACGGTTTGCCGTGCGAAACGTTGCAGGAATCGCCAAATTCGCCGCCAAAACACGTATCCCCTGCCCGGAAGGCAGAGGATAGGCTGAAGCATACCGAACGAGCAGGGCGAACCAGACGTGATGACCGAAAGCCGGGCTCAAGCGCTTGAGAACCAAGCTTGACAACCAAATCCCAGCCTCAACCGTCCTAGACCCAGACGCGACGACCGAAGCCCAGCCTCAACCGTCCTAGACCTAGACGCGACGACCGAAACTAGAGCTTCAACCGCCCTAGAACAAGGCTTAACGCTCCACCCTCACACCTGTTCCGAAGCGCAGTGCGGGCACCACTTGGACCCTTTGGGCAGGCCGCTGCCGCAAACCTGGCAGCGTACGACTTCGCCGACCGGGCGGCGGCCGATGATCGGTTCCACGCGCTCGTCGGACCCTTCTTCGACGGGTTCCTGTCCGCCGCGGTTCCACGACGCGATCAGGCGATCCAGCTCGTCCTGGCGCTCTTTCTCGCGTTCGACCCGCTCCCGCTGCCGGCGTTCGGCTTCCGGATCGTGCGCAGGCACAGGTGCCAATACCGGTTCTTCTTCGTAGACCGGCTTCGCTTCGGGCGCTTCGGCGGGCATCTGCCGTTCGCGCTCTTCCTTCATCTTGCGCCGCTCGCGGCTGCGAATCTCCCGCAGCTCGCGCCGCTGGCGTTCTTCCCGCTCTTCGGCGGTCTCTTCGCCGGAACGGGCCGACCGCTCGCGCGAAGGCGAATACTCGATCTCTTCCCGATCGTCGTCTTCGAACGCAGCCGGAGCCGCCGGGCTGCGCCCTTCGTCTTCCTCGCGGCCCAGTTCGAATCGCTTCGTCTCGAACAACTCGTCTTCGGCGTCTTCCGGCGCCGCGACCGCCGGCGCCGGCGGCGGAACGAATGCGTCGCGCCGGGCCGGAGCCGCCGCCGCGTACACTTCTTCCGCCTCGTCTTCGACGTAAGCCCGTTCGCGGTCGTCGTACATGCCGCGACCGTCGCGGCCCGAAGCCGGCGGCTCATCCGCCCCGGAGTCGTAAGCGGCCGCCTCGTAAGCTTCCGAACCGGATCGTTCGTCCGCGTACCCGATGTCTTCGACGGACACGTCACTCTCCGCAAGAGGAGCCGGATCGTTCACGAGATCGTGCACCTGCTCCGCTTCCACCCGGTTCCCCGCGGGCGGCGCTTCTTTGCGCAGTTCAACCGCTGCCGCCGGCTCGGCCGGCTTGTCTTCCGCCGCTTCTTCGGCTTCCGGTTCAACCGGACGTCCGCAGTGCGGACAGACGACCGTCCCGGCCACGAGGCGCGTTCCGCACTCGCACAGCTTCTCGTTGCGCAGATCCGCGATCCGGCCGCGCAGTTCGGCGATCTCTTCGGTCAGCAGGTCGCAGGCGGTGCACAGCTCCATGATCTCGTCCTCGGCCGGCGACGTGTCGCGTTTGCTGTAGCTTTCGTAGAATACCTGTCCCATACGCTGGTAATGCACTTCGATCTCTCGCTGAATATCCGAAATGTGACTGTTCAATCTGCCGATCTCGACCGCGCTCTGGGCGCGTTCGGAAGCCCGTCCGGCGCCGTCCTTGATCCGCTGCAAAAAGTTCAAGCTCGTCTCCTCCTCTATCCGATCGGCGCGGCTTTTCACGACCGGAAAAGCCGGCGCCGCACTCTCGTCCCTTTATTCTACACGATTTGCCCCGGCATGCGAAAATGTCCGATCGCGCGGAGGTCCGTGCCCGCCCGAACGAAGGATTCGCGCCCCCGTCATTGCGGTTACAAGATAAGACGGAAAGGCGCATGGACATTCCCGCCCCAAAGTCGTAAAATCAAGCATTGGGCGCTTGGGCGTCCTCTGCCGCAGAGCAGTTTCCTATGCTTGTCAGTTTACAATAGATGCGCCGATCCCACAATCGAAGCTCATAATCAGGAGAAGATCATTTTGAATACGACCACACCGTTTACGATCGCGCCGGAAGACTCCGAGCGCGAAGCCCTAAAAAGAGCGGCCTGTCCGGAGGAAGACGACGTTCTTTTCCCCGCAGGCGCTTGGGTACGTCCTCCCGACTTGTACCGGCTGGCGCTGGAAGAACTGGAAGCCGAGATCGAAGCGATCCGCCGGGAATGGAAAAGCGACGAAGGCTTCAGTCCGATCGAACATATCAAGACGCGGGTCAAAGAACCGGACAGTATTCTCGGCAAGCTGTCGCGCCTCGGGCTCGAACCGTCCGCGGACCATGCGGCCGACTTCATCTACGATATCGCCGGCATGCGGATCGTGTTCCCGTTCGTGACCGATATTTATCTGCTGCTCGAACGTATCGGACGTCATCACGGCCTGCGCATTTTGCAAATCAAGGACTATATCATGAATCCGAAAAGCAACGGGTACCGCAGTCTGCACGTGCTGCTGTCCGTTCCGGTCATTTTTGAGGAACGGCTCTGCCGGGTGCGCGTCGAAGTCCAAATGCGGACGCTCGCGATGGACTTTTGGGCCAGTCTGGAACATATTTTGCTGTACAAATACGACCGCCGCGTGCCGGACCATCTGGAGCGCGAACTGTCTTCGGCGGCCGGCGCGGCCGGCGAGCTGGATCGCAAGATGCTGACTCTGCGCAGCGAAGTGATGTCCCTCAGCGAGGAAGACCTGTTGGAAGGGGCCGACCTGGAGGAAGTGAGCCGCAGCTACGCACAGCATCCGAATGCAGGGTCCTCCCCCACACCCGCCCCCGTACGCAGCGAACGCGAGCGCAGGCAGGGAAGCGTTTCCAAAAATGCTTTTGACTAAAAAAGAGCGACCAAACGCCGCCTCCGCGCAGCAAAAAGAACCTTCCGTTCCGCCAAAAGCGGGCTGAAGGTTCTTTTTGCTGCCGTGATGCGCGGAACAGGCGGGCTGCAGGATGCCGCAGGACATACCGACGCCGGCATGCCCCGGGTTCCAGGGATTCCGCCCGCTACTTCTGCGCGTTCAGGTTGGCTTCGTCCAAATATTCTTCAAGCGTCAAGCCGCTCGCGTGCACCGCTTCGGCCAGTTCCTGACCGACGTAGCGCACATGCCACGGCTCGTACGAATAGCCGGTGATGTCTTCTTTGCCTTCGAGGTAATGCACGATGAAGCCGTAGTCCTGCGCGTGCTCCGCCACCCAGCGTCCTTCTTCGGTCTCGCCGAAAGCCTGCTCCAGCTCGTTCTGCACGCTGAGCGCGGACACGTCCATCGCCAGGCCGGTCTGATGCTCGCTCGTTCCCGGCTGGGCGCTGAATTTCGCCGTTTCGGCTTCGCCGCGCTGGGCCACGTTGTTGTCGTAAATGGACTTCTGCCGCTTGTAGGAGCGGTAGCCGGATACGGCGTACAGATCGATTCCGGCTTCTTTCGCTCCGGCGAACAGCTTTTCGAGCGCGCCGGCGGCTTCTTTGCGCATATGACTTTTCTCTATCGTGCCGCCAAAAGAAAATTCGACGTTCGGCACGACCAGATCGGCCGGCTCGTAACCGTCGGGCAGATAGCGCTTTTTGTTGACGACGACGTGCATCGAATCCGGATTGGTTACGAACGCTTTGCCGTCCTTTTGCTCGACCGTCGCCTGAAGGGAATCCTTCGCGAACGGACTCGGAGGGTTGGCTGTGCCTTCCTCCCCGCCTTTGCCTGGCTTTTGGACCGGCGGCTTCGGTTCGACCGATGCGCCGGCCGCGCCGCAGGCGCTCAACAGTCCTGCCGTCAGCGCCGTGCCGAGCACGAGCGCCGCCCATTTCGATGCCGCGTATTTTCGCATACTTCTTCCTCCCTGATGCCGTGCTTTGATCCGCCTGCTGCTGCCCGCCTTGCGTAAACGCCTCGTGTGCGGACGAAGTTCGGGGCATCGGCCCACAAAGGACCGTGCCCCGCCTCTTCCCCCTAAGTCAAACTGGCAGGCCGGACAAGGCCTGCCTTCAACGCGCCAACCGGGCGTGCATCGCCTTGCGCAGCTCGGCCAGCGCCGCCGCTGCCGGAGCGGCGTCCGGCAGCAGCGAGAAATCGCACGGCGCCAGCTCAAGCGGCGCCGCGCCTTTTCTCGCCGGCTTCGGCTCGTCCGGCAGCCGGCCGTGCTCATGCAGCAGCCCGTTCTCCGCCGCGGCGGCGATCCATTCGGCGATCTCCCGGCCGCCGCCTTCGGGCGCGGCGCGCGGCCCCGCCTTGCTGGCGTCGTCTTCGCCCGCGTCTTCCCAGCCAGCGCTCCAGGCGGCCAGCGCCTCGTCGGCCAGCTCGCCGGGATCGACGCCGGCCAGCACGAGGCCGAATGCCGGACGTGTCCGGGCCGCCCGGGCCGCCGCGTCAAGGGCGACCCACACTTCCGGACCGCCGCCCGCTTCCGCGGCAGCCAGTTCCCATACGGCCGTGCCGGCGCCGAGCGGAAGCTCGGCAGGCACGGACGGAACGCCTGCCGTCCCCGCCGCTTCGATCCGGCTCTCCAGCGGTTCGCCGGTCGGAGGCGCTTCGCTCGCGCGGTCTTCCTGTTCCGGCCAGGCCGTCGCCAGCTCGCCCGCTTCCTCGATCAGGCGATGCAGGCCAAGCGCCGAACGGGCGGCCAGACGCCGCCAGTCCGAACGCTGCTTCGGCGAAACGGTCCGCAGCGGAATTTCGATCCGCCGCGATTCCCTGCCTCCGTCCGGTCGTGCTTCCTCGACGACGGCGGCCAGCAGGCCCGGCTTCGCTTCCAATTGTACTACGTACAGGTCGTTCATCTCCAGATCACCCCTCTTCGCCGTACGCGCTTGCGGCCGGATAGCCGCTTTGCGCTCCGGACGCCTTACCCGCGTCTACTCGATCCGCTCTCCCTGCAGGGACACGAGCGTACGCAGTTCTTCGTTGGACATCTCCGTCAACCAGCGTTCGCCGGTTCCGGTCACGCGTTCGGCCAACGTCTTCTTGTTCTCGATCATCTCGTCGATCCGCTCTTCCAGCGTTCCCTGGCAGATCAGCTTGTGCACTTGAACGCCGCGCTGCTGCCCGATACGGAAGACGCGGTCGGTCGCCTGGTTCTCGACAGCCGGGTTCCACCAACGGTCGAAGTGGACGACGTGGTTGGCCCGCGTCAGGTTGAGGCCGAGGCCGCCCGCTTTGAGCGACAGGATAAACGCGCTCGCGCCTTCGCCTTCCTGGAACGTGCGGATCATGCGGTCGCGTTCTTCCTTCTTGACCGCACCGTGCAGAAACATCGGTTCCTCGCCGTAACGCCGGTTCAATTCTTCGGCCAGCAGCTTGCCCATCCGCACGTACTGCGTAAAGATGAGCACCGATTCGCCGTTGTCGCGAATGAGGTCGAGCAGCTCGACGAGCTGCATGAGCTTGCCGGACTTGTCCGCTTTGAACGCGCCGGTGCCGTGGTCCTTGACGAGCGCGGGATGGTCGCAGATCTGCTTGAGGCGCGTGAGCGCCGACAGGACGATACCCTGCCGGACGGTCCGGCTGCTGGCTTCGCGGCTCTCGACGCGCTGCATAAGCTCGCCGACGACCGATTGGTACAGCCCGGCCTGTTCGACCGTCAGCTCGCAGTACGATTTGAGCTCGATCTTCTCCGGCAGATCCTTGCGGATGTCCGGATCGCTCTTGAGACGGCGCAGCATGAACGGCGCGACCATCGTGCGCAGTTTGTCGCTCTCTTCCGGCACCTGCGGCGCGTTGGCGCCGAAGCGGCGCCGGAACGAAGCCGCCGAACCGAGATACCCCGGATTCATGAATTGGAAAATCGACCACAGCTCGGCCAGGCGGTTCTCGACCGGCGTTCCGGTCACCGCGATCCGGTGCGGCGAATTCAGCTTCATGACGTTCTGGGCCTGCTTCGTCCCGTAGTTTTTGATCGACTGGGCTTCGTCGAGCACGACGGACGCCCAGACGATGCCGCGGAATTCGTCCACGTCCCGCCCGATCAGCGGATACGTGGTCAGAATGATGTCGTGCTCGCCGGCGCACTTGGCAAACGCTTCGCCTTTGAGCCGCTGCGTGCCGTGATGCATGTGCAGCGTGAACTTGGGCGCGAAGCGCTGCACTTCCCGCTGCCAGTTGCCGAGCAGCGAAGTCGGACAGACGATCAGCTTCGGCCCGGGCATCGGATGGTCGAGCAGGCAGGCGATCACCTGCACCGTCTTGCCGAGGCCCATATCGTCGGCCAGGCAGGCGCCGAAGCCCATCTCGCGCATGGACGAGAGCCAGCGGTAGCCGCGCTCCTGGTACGGACGCAGCGTACCGTTCAGCTCTTCCGGCACGCCGCGCTCCACCGAAGCGCGTCCGCCGCCGCGAAGCAGGTCGTACAGCATGCCGTACGTCTCGATCCCCGAGACGCCGACGCCGTTCCAGACCGAATCTTCTTCGGACGCGGACAGCTTGAGCAGCTCGCCGAACGTCATCTCGTGCACCGTCTGCTTCTTGAGCAGGCGCAGCACCTGGCGCACTTCCTTCACGTCGACCTCGACCCACTCGCCGTTCAAGAAGACGAGCGGAACGCCGTCTTCGGCGATTCGCCGCAGTTCTTCAAGGCCGAGCGTCGTATCGCCGATCGTTGCTTCCAGATCGAATTCCACCAGCTGCTTGATGCCGAGCGCCGCTTCGCCTTCTCCGCTCCGGCTCGGTTCGAGCCGGGCTTTGAGCTTCACGCCCGCGGCGCGGCGGCCGCGCTTCGTGAAGCGCGAAGGCATCTCGATGCGCACGCCGCCCGCCCGCAGCGCGGGTACGCCGGCGATCAGGAAATCGAACATGTCCTGCGCGCCGAGCCAGGCTTCTTCGGGATGGGGCTGCCGGAGCGCTTCCTCAAGCTGCGGCGCCTGCTGCGCGGCGCCGATCAGCAGCCGGAGCAGCTGGCGCTTGGGCTCCGCGTAGCTTCGCCCGCGCAGCACCAGTTCTTCGTCGGTCAGCCTCCAAATGTCCGAAGCCGGCAGCGAAGACCCGGCTTCGAGTTCGTCCTCTGCGCGAAACGCAAGGCGCCAGCGGTCTTCCCCGCCGCCGTCCAGATCGGACACGCGCGGCTCCAGCCGCAGGCCGAGCCTCAGCTTGGCGCTCGAAGCTTCGCCCTCGTCGGGGCTCTCCGGCACCGAGCCGCCGAGCGCGGCGATCTGCCGCTCCAGCTCCTCGACGTCTTCCGAGCCGCCCTGCACTTTGGTCTCGCGCTGCGGGTCGAGCAGGCTGTTCCACCACAGCGAAGCGAGCGGCGAGTAACCGCGCCGGTAAGGAAGCTTCATCTGCGGCAGCGCGCTGCGCATCCCGCCGAGCAGCACCCGCATCTGTCCGTCGATCAGCGCGGACAGGAACGAGTGCAGCACGAGTTCCTTCGCCCGGCCAAGCGGCGGGGATTCTTCCTCGGTGCCCGCCGCGCCGGGCGCCGTCAGCCCTACCGGCGGCATCGCCGCGGCCAGCGCCGCGAAGCGCTCCAGGTCTTCCGGCCGCTCCAGCAGCGGCTTCCACGTCCCGGTAAAGGTCAGCTCGGACGCCCTGCGCGCGCTGACCCTTGCCGCGGGATCGGCGCCCGGCGCAAAGCAGCCGGCCGCCATCAGGTCGCGCGCGAAGCCTACCGCCGCGCTCCAATATCGCATCTCCGCGCCGGGCGCGAAGCCCTGCGCGGCAAATTTCTTCTCGTCGAAATCCGACAGCAGCGTAAACGCCGCCGCGGCCGGCAGGGCCAGTCCTTCCAGCGTCCTGCCGCCGAAGCCGCGTCCGCGGCCCCGGCGCGAAGACGCGCCCGGCCAGCGGAGCTCGGCCAGGCGCAGTGCCGCCTGACGGAGCGGTTTGTCGCCGCCGATATCCAGTTTTCTCGCCTGCCGGGTCCAGGCGTCCACCTTCGGCTCCGACGTTTCGCCGGAGAAGCAGAAGAAGACGTCTCCCAGCCATATGCCATAAAGCGGTTGATTCATGTTTGTCCCCCGTCTTTGTCCGCTTTTTTTAAATTTAAAAATGAACAAGCCAAAATTGCCCTTCTCCCCATTCTAAACGATATTCGCCAATTTTTCGACTGATTCTGCAACGTGCGTGCGGATTCCCTGCCGATTTCGCGGTCCAACCCGCCGGATCGGAGCGCCGCGGCGGCCTCGCGGGGAGACTTCGAATCCGGCTCGGATCGGGGCGAAGACGCTGCCGACAGCCTGCTCCCGAACCTTTTTCGCGAGACTGCATCCGCCGCCCGGCTGCCGCCCGACCGTTGCGGAACGCCGCGGCGGATCGCGCATTCCGGCCATTCGGTACGGCAGGTCGGCACGGCGGGCCGGAAAGCCCGGCACACGGGCAGCCGATTAACGGACGCGCGCTTCTGCGGTATAATGGACGTTCCTGCGCGGCGGTTCCGGCCCGGAAGCTATGGTCGAGCAGAGATCCCGATCCCCGCAGCCGAAAATAGGGACGAAAAGTCAACAAAAGTGCTCGGCATGCGTCCCTTTTGGCCGCAAAGTTGACTTCCGGTCACCATTTCCGCTTCCTTCGGCCCGCAATCGGCGCAATTCCGCGAAAATGCTGACTTGATGTGCGTATTTGTGAAAAAAGAGCGCTCAAAACCGTGAAATCCGCACGAAAAGTCAGCTTTTTTCCGTTCGGGCCGTTCAGGCCGGGATGTTGCTTTTTCCGGTACGCAGGGTACGAGCAGAGCCGATTTCACTGACTGCATCTGACTGCGTGGCGGGCTTTTCCGACAACACTCTCCCTGCACGTTGGGACGATTTGAATGATTTGAATGATTTGAATGATTTGAATGATTNTTCGAAGACGAACTCCCGTCTATCGCGGCGCCGAGCAACCGTTCCCTGCTCAACGAAGCGGTGGAGACGTACAAAATCCCGCTGGAGACGCTGGAAAAGCTGACCGGAATCGGCCGCAGCGATCTGGAAGCCTATGCAAGCGGAGACAGCGACCTGGACCATCTGGAAGCCGGGCACCGTTCGTCCGCGCTTGGCCTGATCGCTTTTCTCGGCATGGGCATCAATACGCCGGCCATTCTCCCCGAAGACCGGCTGCGCGTCATCATGAACGGGTTGACGGAACAATTCGGCCTCACGCCCGAGACGCTTGCGCTGCACAGCGGCGTCGAACCGTCGGACGCCGAGCGCTTTCTGGCCGGACGCCGGGTCGCCGCCGAGAAGCGGTTCAAACTGTCCGTCGGCGTACTGTTCCTGTATTTCCTGATCTACCGCAGGAACGATCTATAGACGAGGTCTTTTTGCGAAAAATGTTGCCCGCCCAACCGCTCTTTTAGTCAAAAAACCGTCAGCATCAGCCAAAAAAAGCGCGCCAAAAAGGCCGGACGCCCTTGCATGCGCCCGGCCTTTTTCGAATGTTTGCACGGGACCGGCGGTGTCCGATTGTCCGCGCCCGAGTTGTCCGCGCCCAAGTTGTCCGCGCCCAAGCATGCGGAAACGCGGAACGGAAGCGGGCCGGACCTTCCGCCCTTCCCCCGCTTCAATCCCCCGCCCGGTCGAACTTCCCCCGGCTGTCGGCCAGTTCGGCTACCCAGTCGTCGAACGACGCGAAGCCGGGAGCCGCGCGTCCGGCTGCCGGCAGCCGCCGGAAATCGAACACGCCGTACCGCTGTTCGCGTTCGCTCGCCGGCCGGAACGCGCCGAACGCGCCGGAGCCGGGCATCGCCACGGCCGGCAGCAGCGCCGGGTAGGGATTCTCTCCCCGCCCGTCGAACAGCGTCCGCGAGAAGTGTTCGATCTCGCCTGGCCCGAGCACTTGAACGCCGTCGCCAAGCGGTCCGGCGAACAGCTCGACCGCGCCAACCCCGATCAGGAACCGCCTGTATTCGGGCGGCAGCTCTATTCCGGACGCCTGTTCGAACTCGTCCAACCCCTGCCCCGTGAACGTACGCCGCCTGAGAAAGCGGCACGATTCGCCGTTGTCCAGCTCGATAAATTGTCCTTCGCTTGCCCGAATCCAGCTATTGATCCGGTCGTAAGCTTCGATGATTTTCCACATGACCGCCCGACCTCCGCTTCCTTGCGTTTATCTCCCTGCCGCCCGGTGAACAGGCCGAAGGGCATGCTGCCTGTACCTAGCCGCGCAGCTTGAACACCGCGCCCTGGCTCGTATCCTGCACCTGAAGCATCAGACCTCCGGTCTGCGCGTCGACGTACCAGCCTTCGCGGCCGTGCTCCGCGTCTTCCGCCGTGATCTCGCCCAGTCCTTCGACGGACGACGGCTTGAACGCCGTGCAGACGAGCGCGAAGCGCAGCAGATTGCGATTGGCGGCATAGCCTCTGCGCTCGTAGCGATAGCTCAGTTCGAGGCCGCCGGCTTCGCCGCGCAGTTCGAACTCGATCAGCGACGAGACGCCGCTCGCGTAATCGAAGCTCGATCCGTCGTCTTCGTACAGGCTGTACGACGCTTTGAAGCCTTCTTCCGCCGAAGCGCCGTAGACGCGCAGCGTCAGCGTCTCGTCCGTCCGGTCATCCGCGTAGAGCTTAGGTTCGCCTTCCGCGATAACGGCGCCGGCTTTGACGTACAGCGGCATGACGCTCAGCGGCGCATGGGCCAGAATATGGCGCCCGCCCGCAAGCTTCTCGCCGGTCCAGTAATCGAACCAGTCGCCTTCCGGCAAATAGACGGCGCGGTGTTCGGTGTCCGGCCGGTAGATCGGCGCAGCCAGCACGTCGCTGCCGACGAGGAACTGGTCGCACAGATTGGTCACGTGCGGATCGTTCTGGTATTCGAGCAGCAGCGGGCGCATCGGCGGCAGTCCCGTCTCGGACGCCTCATGGAACAGATTGTACAGATGCGGCATCCAGCGGTAGCGCAGCCCGATATATTCGCGCAAAATGCCTTCGATCTCCGGACCGAACGACCACGGCTCCTGCCGCAGCGTCCCGATCGACGAATGGTTGCGGCAGTAAGGGAACAGCACGCCCATCTGCGTCCAGCGCACGAGCAGTTCGGCCGACGCGTGATGCGCGAAGCCCCCGATATCCGGTCCCGCAAAGGCCAGGCCGGACAAGCCCATATTGAGCACCATCGGCATGGCCAGCGCCATATGTTCCCAGAAGCTGCGGTTGTCGCCTGTCCACACCGCCGCGTACCGTTGGATACCCGAGTAGCCGGCCCGCGTCAGCACGAACGGACGCTGGCCGTCCATATTTCTTTTCAACCCTTCGTACGTCGCTTTGGACATGAGCAGCCCGTACAGATTGTGCAGCTCCTCATGCGTCTTGGGATTGCCGTTGTTGCCGTGCATGACGTCGAGGTCCATCGTTTTGGACGCATTGAAGACGGCCGGCTCGTTCATGTCGTTCCAGATACCGGGAATGCCGAGGTCCGTGTAATACTTGTGCAGGTTGCCCCACCATTCCGACGCCGTATCGTTCGTGAAGTCGGCGAACGCGCTCGTCCCCGGCCACACGTCCCCGAAGAAAATATCGCCTTCGAGTTTGCGGCTGAAATGGCCCTGTTCGACGCCTTCGCGGTACACGGAATACTTGGGGTCTTTTTTGACGCCGGGATCGACGATCGGCACGATGCGGATGCCCAACTGCTTCAGTTCGGCCATCATCGCTTCGGGATCGGGAAAACGGACCGGATCGAACGTGAACACGCGGTATTCGTCCATGTAGTGGATGTCGAGGTAGATGACGTCGCACGGAATTTCTTTTTCCCGGAACGTTCGCGCCAGATGCAGCACTTCGTTCTGGTCCATGTAGCTGTAGCGCGACTGGTGGTAGCCGAGCGCCCATTTGGGCGGCAGTGCGATCCGGCCGGTCAGCTCGGTGTAGCCGCGTACGACGCTTTTGAGTTCGGGGCCGTACACGAAGTAGATGTCGTAGTCGCCCGTCGAACAGCCGATCGTGTAGGCGATGCCGTGCGAGCGCATATCGAAGTCGGTACGGCCGGGATTGTCGAGGAAAATACCGTACGAACATTGGCCGTGCAGATGGACGAGCAGCGGAATCGATTCGTACAGCGCTTCGATCTCCGGCATATGCGGCGCGTATACGTCGGTATTCCACATCGTGTAGCGCTCGCCGCGCTTATCGAGAAAGCTCGCTTTTTCACCCAACCCGTAAAAGTGCGAGTCGCCCGGCATGTCGTACACCGAATGAATGGCTCCGCGCGGATTCCAGCTGATGTTGTTCTGGCGGGCAATAAGCCGTTCTTCGAGATCGAACACCGACACGGCGCACGACTGCTTCTCGATCTCCAGCACCAGATGGCCGGCGCTCAGTTTCCAGACGCGTTCCGTTTCTTCGATCTCCGCTTCCAGCGGCCGGCTCTCGCGCGGCAGCACGGCGATCGTCGTGGACAGGTCCGGTTCCCGGCCCATGAACAGCTTCATGCGGAACAGGTCTTCGCCGAGGAACACGAACGCCAACGACGCGCGCTCTCCGCGACAGACGTAGACGCCGTTCATATGGTCCAGCGCCAGGGCTTTGCCAATCGTGCCCCACGCTTCCTGAATAATCATCGGTCCCACGCGGTCGGGGTGTATCGCTTCACTCGTATCCATCTTTTGCGTCAGCTCCTTGTGTGACCGCCTCTCCACCCGGCAGCGGATCGAAGACGGCTTGATATCGCGGCCGCCGTCTCGGCGGGCGATGCTTGTACTCACATACTTCACCTGAATTGCCCTGTCTGAACAGGCGGGTGACCCTTTTCGCGCACCGATACGGGCAAACGTTTGCATAAATTCGTAAAATACGGTCAAAACGCTTGCTTCTGTCCCGATTATGGCATCCCTTTCGCCGCCCCGCAATCGAAAAGTTTCGACCACGGGGGTGCGCGCCGACGAATTCGGGGTAAAAGGAATTGTAGAAGAAATGACCTGCCGGTCATTCGTTGACGAAATCCTATGTTTATACCGAAAGGAGCGACCTCTTTTGACGACGAAAAATCCGTACAAATGGCTGAACGCCGTGCTGCTCGCAGCCGTAATCGCGGTGAACGCCCTGTCGACGCTGCTGCCGCTCGCCGGCCGCGACACGCGCGAAATTTCCGACATGTTCAAAAACCTGCTGACTCCCGCGGGATTCGCTTTCTCCATCTGGTCGGTCATCTATGTGCTGCTGATCGGCTTCGCGATCTACGCGTTCGTGGCCGAACGCAAAGGCCGGGCTTCCGCCGCCGCTCCCGGGCCGTGGTTCGCGGTCAGCTGCGTGCTGAACATGGCGTGGCTGTTCTGCTGGCATTATCTGCTGATCGAACTGTCGGTCGTCGTCATGCTGCTGCTGCTGCTCAGCATCATCATGATCTATGTCCGTACCCGCCTGCATGGGGAACGTCTGGAAGTGCTGGACATCGTGTTCGTGAAGCTGCCGTTCAGTATGTACCTGGGCTGGATCAGCGTCGCGACCATCGTCAACATCTCCGCCCTGTGCACCAAATACGAATTCGGCAATGCCGGCTGGGCGATCGCCATTCTGATCGTCGCCGCGGCGCTTGCGTTCACGATCGGCTTCCGGTTCCGCGACGGCGTGTACCCGCTCGTCTTCGCCTGGGCGCTGTACGCGATCTCGGTCGAGCAGTCGGACACCGTTCGCTCCGTCGAACTGACCGCTCTCGTGATCTCGATCGTGCTCGTGCTGTTCGCGGTCTGGATGTTTATCCGCTCGATCCGGGACCGGGACTGAAGCATCCACCTTTTACCGTATGCTGTGCCTGTTAGCGAAAAAAAGCAAAAAAAGCCGACTGCATCCCGCAGTCGGCTTTTCTTGTATTCGGGTCGGCCGGCAAACATCCGGCCGGGCAAGCGGCCGATTATTCGGCCAGCGCGATCACTTCGATCTCCACCAGCGCGTCCTTCGGCAGGCGCGCGACTTCGATCGTGCTGCGCGCCGGGTAAGGCTCGCTGAAGAACGTGCCGTAGACGGCGTTCGCCGCGGCGAAATCGTTCATGTCCTTGAGGAACATCGTCGCTTTGACGACGCGGTCAAGACCGCTGCCCGCCGCTTCCAGCAGCGCTTTGACGTTCTCCAGCGACTGCTTGGCCTGCGCTTCGACGCCGTCCGGGAATTCGCCGGTCTGCGGATGCACGCCGAGCTGACCGGAAGCGAAGATGAACGGTCCGGCCGCTACGGCCTGCGAGTAAGGTCCGATTGCGCCGGGCGCTTTATCGGTGACGATCGTTTTTTTGCTGTGCGACATGTAATCCCATCCTTTTCGGTATAAGTATACAGTCAGTTTAAGCGTTAAAGCGTCATTGGGCAACCCATCCGTCAAGGGCGGACACTGCCGACGGTTTCCTCCGCCTATGGATGCAAAAAGCCGCTCTCAGGAGAGCGGCAGGAACAGCGAAAACGTACTGCCTTTGCCTTCGACGCTCTCCATGCGGATAAAGCCTCCGAGCAGGCGCGACAGATCGCTGCTGATGGACAGTCCGAGACCGGTACCGCCGTATTTTTTGCCAATTGTGCTGTCCGCCTGCTGAAACGCCTCGAAAATCGTGAAATGCTTCTCGGCCGCGATCCCGATACCCGTATCGCGGACCGCGAACACGATCCACTCCCCTTTGAGCTGCGGTTCTTCCGCCTTGTAGATGCGCAGCTCGACCGAGCCTTGATCGGTAAACTTGAACGCATTGGCGAGCAGGTTGCGCAGAATCTGCTGAAGACGCTGCGGATCGGAACGGATCGTGTCCGGCAGGCTGCTCTCCAGGCGGATATTGAAGTCCAGCTGCTTGTGCTCGGCCGTCAGCTCGAAATACGAACCGACCCAGCTCGGCACTTCCTGAAGGCTGATGTCTTCGTTGACAATCTCAAGCTTGCCCGCTTCGACCTTCGACAGATCGAGAATGTCGTTGATGATCTTGAGCAGGTCTTCGCCCGAATGGTAAATCAATTGCCCGTAACGCGTCGTCTCTTCGATCGGCGTGTCTTCAGCCGACTCCGAGATAAACTGCGCCAGATTGATGATGCTGTTGAGCGGCGTGCGCAGTTCGTGCGACATGTTCGCCAGAAATTCCGATTTGTACTGGGAAGCGAGCTGCAGCTGCTTGGCCCGGTCTTCCAGCACGATCTCGTTCTTGCCGAGTTCCTCCGTCTGCTCCTTGAGCAGGCGGTTCGCTTCCGCGAGCGCGAGGGTGCGCTGCTGTTCTTTCTGGAAATCGCGCAGGATAAAAGCGAACAACCCGCACAGCAGCAGAGCGGTAGGCAGCGTATACGGAACGATGTGCGACAGGTAGTACCCGGCCGGAATGACGCCGAGAATCGCGATATTCAGACTGTTGAGCACGTTCATCACGACGATGGCGAGCGCGGCGCGGCGCAAGAAATTCCAGTCCAGGCGGCGAAGCCACACATTCAGCAGCGCTCCCGCGACGCCGAGAATCGCCAGATTGACGAAGCCGGCCACGGCCGCTTCGCTCCAGCCGAACGAGAAACGCGTCAAGCCGATCCCGAGTCCCACGGCAAACACGATCGAAGGACGGGTATACACGAAAATGGCGATCAGCAGAGGCACCATACGCATGTCGAAGATAACGTCTTCGGACAGATTGAACCCGAAAAACATCGAAAACCATCCGCCCGCAATAAGCAGCAGAACGGAACCTATATATTTTGCCGTACCGGGCGCGCGGAAAATTGCGTACTTGTAGATCAGGTTGGCGACATAGGCGAAGGTGACCAGCACCGCCATATTTTGCACGAACATTTTCGGAAATTCCATTTTTTCGCCTCTATTTCCTGGTTCTTCCGCTCCGGTTGTCGTCGGCTTTCTCATACTCCAAGATTCAGCCCAAAAGTATGTATGCGAAAAATTCGAACGTATGATCTTTTATTTTTATATACGATACATATTTTGTCAAGAAGAACTGTGTGTGGTCGCGGTTCGGCCGATTTGCTATGATTGGGGTATCTTGACTTCAAGGAGGTTTTCGTCCGATGAAAATGCGTACAGCCGCTGTACAGTATCATCTGCATTCGATCTCGTCTTTTGACGAATTTGCCAAGCAGGCCGAACATTACGTAAAAACGGCTTTGGAGTTCGAAACCGAGTTTTTGCTGTTCCCCGAATTTTTCACGACCCAACTGCTGTCCATCCCCGACGAGCACGGGCAGGCGCAGGGAATCGGGAGTCTCCCTGATTATACGCAGGCTTACCTCGATTTGTTTCGCGAACTCGCCCAGTCGTCCAACATGCACATCATCGCAGGCACGCATGTCGTGCGCCGCGCAGGCAAATTGTACAACACGGCGCACCTCTTCTATCCCGACGGCCGCGTCGCGACGCAGGAGAAAATCCATATCACGCCGACCGAAGTCCACGAATGGAATATGGCCCAGGGCGACGAAGTATCCGTGTTCGACACGGACAAAGGCAAGATCGCGCTGCTGACGTGCTACGATATCGAATTCCCGGAGATCGTCCGTATCGCCCGGGCCAAAGGCGCGGACGTGATCTTCTGCCCGTCCTGCACCGATGACCGGCACGGCTTCCATCGGGTCCGCTACTGCTGCCATGCGCGAACGATCGAGAATCAAATCTACGTCGTGACGACCGGCACGGTCGGCTCGCTGCCGACGGTCGATTTCATGCGCGGCAATTTCGGCCAGGCGGCGATGATCTCGCCGAACGACGTGCCGTTTCCTCCGCGCGGCATCGTGGCGGAAGGCGAGATCAACGACGACATGATCGTCGTCGCCGATCTGGATCTGGACCTATTGGAGCAGGTCCGCCAAAAAGGCTCGGTCACGACCTGGCGCGATCGCCGGACCGACCTGTATACGGACTGGTCTTAAGGCGATGAACATGCCTCCTGTCGAACGCTACGAGAAGACCGGCTACGTCTTCCGCGAAGGACGGCCGCAGCAGCTGCGCATCCGCAATTACGGGCCGGCCGATATACAAGGCCTGATCGCGATCCAGCGCGAATGCTTCCCGCCGCCTTATCCGTCCGAGCTCTGGTGGAACCGCGAGCAGCTGCTCCGGCATATGGAAATCTTCCCCGTCGGAGCGCTGTGCGCCGAAGTGGAAGGACGCCTGGTCGGCTCGCTCACGACGCTGATCGCCTCGTTCGATCCGAAGCAGGCGCAGCACAGCTGGAGCGACATGACCGATAATGGGTATATCGGCACGCATGATCCGTTTGGTAATACGCTGTACGTCGTCGACATCAGCGTGTCGCCGGCTGCGCGCGGCCTCGGCCTGGGCAAGCAGATGCTCCAATCGGCCTATGAGCTGGTCGTCGGACTGGGTCTTGCACGTCTGCTCGGCGGCGCCCGCATGCCCGGTTACGGCGCCGTCCGATCGCAGCTGACGCCGGAAGCTTACGTCGACGACGTCCTGCACGGCCGCCGCCGCGATCCGGTGATCGGCTTCCTGCTGCACTGCGGGCGAACGCCGATGTCCGTCGTGACGGACTATCTGGACGACCCGGAATCGGCCGACCACGCGCTGCTAATGGAATGGCGCAATCCGCTGCTAAAGCCCTGACTTTTTATCCGCCATCTTTTTTCTTTCTATAGTAGAAACTGGAATAGAGGCTTTTGGGATAGGACTTTTGGATAGACCTTACCTCGCCTTACCGAACCGTTAAATTTAAATTCACGCATCGGAGGAATCAGACATGGACTATGTTCGCGTAACCGATATTGCCGATCCGCTGTTCGCCGGCCTGCACCGGCTCATGAGCGAGATTTTCCCGCCCGAAGAAGTGCTGGCGTTCGATCTCTGGACAGAACCTCTGCAAGATCCCGGTATCCGAGTGTTCGTCGCCGTGCATGAAGGGCAAGTCGTCGGCGCCACGGAATACCGCTATTATGCCGACGACAAGATCGCCATGACCGACTTCACGATTATCGGCCGGCCGGGACTCGGCATCGGCCCGTTCCTCGCGGCGCGCCGCGAAGCGGACCTCAAGCGTCTGGCCGCCGAAGCCGGCGGCACGCTGCAGGGCATGTTCGCCGAAATTTACGATCCGTACCGCTCGAACGAACATGCATTCGGCGGAGTGAAGCCGATGGACCCGTTCGTGCGGCGCGAGGTGCTGGCCCATCTCGGCTATCGCCGTCTGGACTTCGAATACGTGCATCCGTCCTGGCAGCAGGACGGCGAAGCGGTAAGCGGACTCGACCTGTGCTTCCTGCCCTACGCCGGGCAGACTTCGCTGCCGGGACCGTTCGTCGCGAGGTTCCTGCGCACGTATTACGCCGTGCTTGAACCCAAGCCGGCGGCATGGACGGACATGGTGGAATCGCTCGAACGCGGCGGCGATGCCGCGCTGCTTCCGCTGTAAGCGAAGCCACGCCGCAGCCGGACAAACGCAAAAAAGAGTGCCAATCGCGCGTTACGCGCGGTTGGCACTCTTTGGGTTGTCCGGTTCGGAAAGGGGAGGCAGCGCCTGCCGCTTCCAATAAGGAAGCACAATGGGGCGCTTGGGCCGAGGCGGAATCTGCGCCGCTTCTTCGGCGGAGTCCGTTCGTTCCTCTTCGGGAAGCGTATAATAACGCAGGTCGTAGGAACTGACGAGATCGCCTTGCACGGTAATGACGACATGGCCGCGACGTTCGATGACCCTGCCGGATACGACACGGGATTCCACCATGGCTTGATCCCCTCTCTTTTCGAAAAGTTATGGCACAAGTATGCTCAAGAGGTACGTTGGGATCGGCTGCACGCTTAGCGGTTGCCGCCCGTCGTCAAGGCCGAAGCCCACGATTTGTACTCCAGCTCGGCCGCTTCGGCATCGTGTCCGTAGCGCTCGCGCACTTTCTCGATCAACCGGTCTTTTTCTCCGTCTATATACGCCAGGTCGGCTTCCGTCAGCTTGCTCCACTGCTTCTTCGCTTCGTGCTGGGTCTGATTCCATCTGCCTTTGATCACTTTGGTTTCGATCGGGTTCGTCATAGAGTTCAGCTCCTTACGTTATGGATCGATTTAAAGTAAATTACCCTTCCCTTTATTCGGTGAATCCCCTGCGGAATCCTGCGGGGAATGCCCGGCAGGGAGAAGCCCGAGCCGCCTGGCGCAAGGAAATGGGCACATTTTCACGTGTTGTGCGCAGAATGAGACCCAAGCCCCAAACTTTGTGATTATTATCACTTAATTACTTCAAATTGTATGTTATTGTTCAAATGAAAACGGTGACGGACGGAGATCGAACCTGTGCATCGACTCTTTTCCGGCGCAGTTCCGACCGGAAGAAGCCCGATCTTACGTGATCGTTTTCCGCGCGCGTCGCCCTTGGGGACGACTCATTCAGAGATGACGGAGGGGTTAACATGAACAAAAAGCACGGGGCCGTATGGATGTGCGGCGTTCTTCTCGCAGGAGCGCTCTCGGCATGCGGAAGCAATGAGACGGCCGAGGTCACAGCCGAGCCGGCAGCGCAGGCCGAACCGGCGAGCGAGGCTGCGGCGGCACCGGCGGTGGAGACGGCAGCCGACGCTTCCCAATGGAAAGACGGACTGTACTTTGCCCAGGGGGACATGGACAAGGAATCCGGCTGGCAGCCGTACGTGATCCTGCAGGTGACAGGCGGCAAAATTGCCGACGCCGACTGGAGCGCGTCCAGCCTCAATGGAGGCCCGGACAAAAAAGCGACGTCCGAAGCCGGCAAGTACGGCATGAAAGCCGGCGGCGCTTCGTCCGAATGGCATGAACAAGCGGAGAAAGTCGAACAGTTCCTGATCGACAAGCAGGACCCGGCGGCGATCACGACCGATGCCGAAGGCCATACCGACGTCGTATCCGGTGTGTCTATACACGTGAACGATTTCACGAAGCTTGCGGAGACCGCTCTTGCGGCAGGCCCGGTCGAAGCCGGCCCGTACAAAGACGGCGCGTATCATGCGGAAGCGGCCGATTTCGATGCCGAAAGCGGCTGGAAAGAAACCGTGGATGCGACGGTAGCGGCCGGACGCATCGTGGCGATCAACTTCAGCGGCAGCAATGCGGCCGGCGAAGACAAGAAAACGAATTCCAGAGAAGGCAAGTACGGCATGAAAGCCGGCGGCGCCCAAGCGGAATGGCATGAAGAAGCGGAAAAAGCCGAGCAGTACGTGATCGAAAAACAAGATCCGGCGGCGGTCGAAACGAAGGAAGACGGAACGACGGACGCGATCAGCGGCGTGACGATCCATGTCGCCTCCTATCTCAAGCTGGCCGAACAGGCGCTGGCGGACGCGAAATAAGCCGCCGCTGCCCGGCAGCGGCACGGACCCGTTCCACTCTCACTCTTAACTTGAAGCAACGGGCGGACCGCTGCCTGCCCGATCCCCGAATCGTTCGGCGGGTCCGGCAGGTACGCGAACTCCGTCAATGGAAAGGTTGGTTGACCCGATGACAAAAATAGTAATTCTCGGCGGCGGCTACGGCGGCGTCCTGACCGCGAAAAAATTAGCCAAAAACTTCAAAAAAAATACCGATGTCCAGATCCAGCTGATCGATCGCAATCCTTATCACACGCTGCTGACCGAACTGCATGAAGTGGCCGCGAACCGGACACCGGAAGATGCGGTCAAAATCGAATTGAAAAAGATTTTTGCAGGCCTCAAAGTCGACGTCGTGCTCGACGAGATCGGCGGCATCGACTTCGAATCCCGCTCGCTCCAGGGGCAGCAGGCGTCCTACGCTTACGATTACCTCGTGATCGGGACCGGCTCCAAGCCGACGTTCTTCGGCATCCCCGGCGCGCAGGAACACAGCTATACGCTCTGGTCCTACGACGATGCGGTCAAGCTCAAAGACCGGTTCCGCCGGATGTTCACCGAAGCGTCGCAGGAAAAAGATCCGGCGATCCGCCGGGAGAAACTGTCGTTTGTCGTCGTCGGCGCGGGCTTCACGGGCGTCGAATTGATCGGCGAAATGGCCGAATACCGCAGCGAACTGTGCCGGGAATTTTATATTGATCCGTCCGAAGTGCGCATGATCGTGGCCGATATGGCTCCGAAAATCCTGCCGCTGCTGCCGGAGAAGCTGATCGCCAAATCCGAACGGTATCTTAAAAAGCTCGATATCGAGATCATTACCGGCAAACCGATTACGGGCGTCTCCGACACCGGCGTGGACCTCAGCGGCCAGAAGCTGACGGCGCGTACGGTCATCTGGACAGCCGGCGTCGAAGGCGCGGACATTCTCGACAAGCTCGACGTGCAGCAAAAAGGCCGCAAGCGGATCGAGACGAACGACAAGCTGCAAAGCCTCGATCACGAAAACGTTTATGTCGTCGGCGACAACATCTTCTTCATTCCGGAAGGCGAAGAACGCCCGGTTCCGCAGATGGTCGAGAACGCCGAACATGCCGCTCCGCTGATCGCGCACAATATTACGGCCGATATCAAAGGCGGCACCCATAAATCGTACAAACCGGCTTTTCACGGCATGATGGTGTCGATCGGCAGCCGGTACGGCGTCGCGAGCGTAGGGCTGCCGGGCAAATTTTTCTCGCTGACCGGAATTTTCGCGATGTTCGCCAAACACGCGATCAACGTGCTGTACCTGTTCACGGTGCTCGGCTTCAATAAAGTGTGGACGTATCTCATGCACGAGATTTTCCATGCCCATGATCGCCGGACGTTCCTCGGCGGACACTTCTCGAAGCGCTCGCCGAACTTCTGGCTCGTGCCGCTGCGCGTGTTCGTCGGCTGGATGTGGCTGCATGAAGGCTGGGACAAGCTGCAAAAAGTCGTGGCCGACCCGAACCATATTTTCCTGATCCCGCCCGATCCGCATGCCGACGTCGTCAGTGCCGCTTCCGAAGCGGTCGGCAACGTGGCGACGGCGGTCGATGCCCAGGCGGCCGCTTCCGCGGTCGAAAACGCCGGCCAGGCCGTGCAGGCCATCCCTGTGCCGGGCTTCGTCTCGGACATGGTCAGCTCGATGATGGATCTGATGTTCTATACCGGCGACGGCGGCTACACGTGGCTGGCGACCGCTTTCCAAATCGGCATGGTCGCCGCGGAAATCGTGTTCGGCATCCTGCTGATCGTCGGCCTGTTCTCGGCAATCGCTTCGATCGCCACGATCGGCATGGGCCTGATGATCTGGTCGTCCGGTATGGCTCCGACCGATATGTGGTGGTACTGGTTCGCCGCGTTCGCCCTTATCGGCGGTTCGGGCAGCATCTTCGGACTCGACTATTATGTCCTGCCGTGGCTCAAGAAATACTGGAAAAAAACTTGGTTTGCCAAGCGCTGGTACCTCTATACCGACTGACCGACCGGCTCTGCGCTGCGGCGGGGTCATGTGCAGCTTACCCCGCACATGGCCCCGCTTTTTTCGATCCGCCGTTTTGCATAATGAACGAATTTGACTCATAATGTGGAGGAATCCGAGTGAATACGGTATGTACGCCGATTCGGTATTTTGTTAGTCCGTCAAGGGGTGCTTCAATGAACGATACAATAATCCGGGAAACGCTGGAACGTCTGCAGGCCGAGATCGATCCGGTCACACGTATCCGGCTTGTGCCGGACCGGGCGGCGCTGAACGCCGCGCTGGCCGCGTTCGAACGCTGCGCCGTGGAACCGCTCCGCCAGCCCGGCCTGCTTGCCGTCTATGCGCTGCTCGATGCCGCGCTCGCCCGCCACGCCGAACCGATTCGGCTGGACGATCCGCAGTTGACGCGGCGCATTCTGGACGGCGACTATTTGTACAGCCTGTACGTCCAATACGCGCTGAAATGCCGCGAAGAATCGCTGCTGCGCGGACTTGCCCCGTTCGTCAAAAAAGTCCAGATCGCCCGCGCGCTCGGCCGAAGCGCGGAGATCGCCCTGCTGCCCGCTTTCGAGCGGGCGCTGGCGGACGCGAAGGAGGCCGGGCCGCATGAACCTGCCTGACGCTCTGCGAATCGACCTGCGCCGCATCGAACGCGAGATGAAGCGCATCGTCAAAAGCGACAAAGACCTTCCGCCGAACTCCGAGCTGGCCGCCGCGCTGCTGCGCACGATCGGCGCCGGAGGCAAGCGGCTGCGGCCGATGCTCGTCCTCGTCGGCGGCCGCTTCGGCAAACGCGCCGACGATCCCCGCCTGTTCCAGCTGGCAGCTGCTGCGGAATTTATCCATACGGCGTCGCTTATTCACGACGACCTGATCGACCGTTCGGCGCTGCGGCGGGGCGAACCCGCGCTGCATACACGGAT
This sequence comes from Saccharibacillus sp. WB 17, assembly GCF_008634075.2. Classification (NCBI taxonomy): domain Bacteria; kingdom Bacillati; phylum Bacillota; class Bacilli; order Caryophanales; family Paenibacillaceae; genus Saccharibacillus; species Saccharibacillus sp. WB 17. The sequence goes on from NZ_VPFK02000002.1 coordinate 107,019, forward strand.
CGGGCCGGCCAAAGCGCTGTACGTCGGCAGCTACATGTCGGCCCGCGTCGTCGAGCTGATGGCCCAGGCCGACGTCAAAGCCGGCGCCGACCGGCCAAGCTTCGCTTCGTTCGCGACGGCCGAACTGTGCCTCGGCGAATACGAGCAGCTCGAACACGCTTACGACTACGATCTCGGGCTGGACGAGTATTTGTCCAAGTCCCGCCGCAAGACCGCCCATCTGATGGCCGTCTCGCTGGAATTCGGCGCCCGCGCCGCCGGGGCGCCGGAAGAGATCTGCCGCAGGCTGCATGCGTTCGGCGAGCATCTGGGCTTGTCGTTCCAGATCCGGGACGACCTGCTCGATTTGACGGCTTCGTCCCGGCAGCTCGGCAAGCCGGCGGGAAGCGACCTGCTCGGCGGGCAGGTGACGCTGCCCGTGCTGTACGCGCTCGAAGATCCCGCGCTCGCGGCGGAGATCCGAAGCGTCGGCCGGGATACCGATCCGGCCCTGATCGCTCCGCTGCTGGACAAGATCCGCAGCAGCGGAGCCCTGGAACGCGCGGAAAGCTTCGGCGCGCAGGAGCTTGAGCGAGCCTGCGAGATCGCCCGTTCGCTCGGCGAATACGCCGCTTCGGCCGATCTGCTGAAGCTGGCCGACTATTTCGGCGGAAGGAAATTTTAGGACAAGAGGAAAAAGGCGGCCCGGCGTCGAAATGAATGCATTCCACTACCCGGGCATTCACGCCCCCGACAAAGGAGATATTCGCCCCATGTCCGTCACTCCCGAAACAAAGCTGTCGCAAATGCGGCAGGAAGAACAAGAACTGCGTTTCGTTTCGTTCGACGCCGAGACCGCTCTCGCGCTCGGACTGACCCTGATCGAGGAAGCCCGCCGGACCGGCAAAAAGGTGACCGTCGATATTACCCGCCAAGGCCACCGGCTGTTCCTGCACGCGATGGAAGGCACTTCGCCGGAAAACGAAGACTGGATTCGCCGCAAAAACAATACGGTGGCCCGTTTCGTCAAAAGTTCCTGGCATGCGGCGCTCCAGCTTCGCGGCGAAAACCAAACGCTTGCGGGCGACTACGGCTTGAGCGACGACGAATACGTGCTGGCCGGCGGCGCGTTCCCGCTCATGCTGGCCGGCGAAGGGCTGATCGGCACGATTACCGTATCCGGCCTGCCGGACCAGGAAGATCACGATCTCGTGACTTCCGGCATCCGCCGCTTTTTGGCCGAGCAGCAGGGCTGATCGCCCGGCTTCCGCAATCGAAAAAGTTTCATGCAAAAAGACGCCCGGCCTACTTGAGCCGGACGTCTTTTTCTATATACCATTCAGATTGTCCAGAAATAATCCAGCATCGTAAACGACAGGATCAGCAGGCTGATGACCTGGTTCAGATTGTACGAAGCGACCTGCATGAGCCGGCGGTTATGCGGCTTCACGATGCCGTGTTCCAGCAGGAGCAGGAACGCCGCCAGCCCGATACCGATCAGGTACCAAGCGCCGAGATCGCGGAAAAAGAACAGGAACAGCAGCAGCCCGACCATGACAAGATGCAGGAAGCGCGAAATGTACAGCGCAGGCTTCAGGCCGAACGCGCTCGGGATGGAATGCAGCCCGTGCGCGCGGTCGAACTCGATGTCCTGCGTGCCGTACAAAATATCGAACCCGCCAATCCACAGCATGACGATCGTGCCGAGCACGAACGGGGTGAACGCGAACGCGCCCGTCACGGCGAACCAGGCGCCGATCGGCGCCGACGCGATCGTAAAGCCCAGATACAGATGGCTGAGCCAGGTGAAGCGCTTCGTGTACGAATACGAAGAGATGAGGAAGATCGCGACCGGCGACAGGATCAGGCACAGCGGATTCAGCATGCCGGCCGCCGCGACGAAGATCGCATAATTGACGATCACGAAGATCCACACCTCGCGTACGCCGAGCCGCTTCTGCGGCAGATGGCGATGCGCGGTGCGCGGATTGGCCGCGTCGAACTCCCGGTCGGCCAGCCGGTTGAACGCGTTGGCGCCGTTGCGGGCGGCGACCAGCGCCAGAAGCGAAGCGAGCACGACGCGCCAGTCCGGCAGGCCGCCGGCCGCCCAGACGATCGAGATGATCGCGAACGGCAGCGAGAACAGCGTGTGCGAGAACATAACCAGCGATCCGAAGTCGCGCGTCTTGGTCAGCGCGCTGCGCAAAGCCGCGCTCATGGCGCTTTTTCCCCGCTCGGGGAATCGGCCTGCGCCGATCGTTCCTCGGCGCGGAGGCGATCCTGCTCCAGGCCGCCGAGCACCGCGTCCAGTTGTTCCAGCATCGCTTCGATGTCCGAAGCGTCGATCACGAGCGGCGGCTGGAACGCCAGCACGTTGCGGGCGACGCCGTTTTTGCCGATCAGGAAGCCCCGGTCCTTCATCTCTTCCAGCACCCGGTCAACCGCGGCCGCGCCGAGCGACGGCTCGTCCGCATGCAGTTCCGCGCCCAGCATCAGGCCGAGGCCGCGCACTTCCGAGACGATGCGCGGATAGAACGTCCGCATCCGCTCCAGCCCAAGCTTCAGCGCCGTCCCGAGACGCGCCGCGCGTTCCGGCAGCCGCTGCGACTCGACGTAATCGAGCACGGCCAGCGCCGTCTCGGCCGAGACCGGATTGCCGCCGAACGTCGACGCCGACGGCGTATCGAGCGAAGCGGCGACAGCTTCCGTCGCCGCGAACGCGCCGATCGGGATGCCGCCGCCGAGCGCTTTGGCCAGCGTGACGATATCGGCCTGCACGCCGAGCTGATCGGAGCAGAGCAGCGCGCCCGTCCGGCCGAAGCCGGTCTGGATCTCGTCGGCGATCAGCAGCACGCCGTATTCGTCCAGCAGCTTTTTGGCGCGGGCCAGATACCCGTCCGGCATGACGACCATCCCGCCGTTGCCCTGGATCGGCTCGACGATCATTGCCGCGATCCGGTCGCCGGCGCTCTGAAGCACGCCGCGCAGCGCGTTCAGCGACAGCTCCGCCGCTTCCTGCGCCGGCACGCCGTACGCATACGGACGGGGAATGAAATGGACGTCCTCGTCCGGGAACGGATCGCCCCGCCACATCGACAAGCCGGTCACGCTCATCGTCAGCGCCGTGCGGCCGTGCAGCGATTCGGTGAGCGAGATGAAGCCTTTGCGCTTCGTATGGCGGCGGGCCAGCATCAGCGCGCCTTCGTTCGCTTCGGACCCGCTGTTGCAAAAAAACACTTTCGGATACGCCGGCAGCAGCCCGGCCATCCGCTGCGCCAACCGCGCGGACGGCTCGGTCAGATAGATCGTCGTCGTATGCTGAAGCGTGCGCGTCTGCCGCACCGTCGCCTCGGTGATCGCCGGATTGCAGTGCCCGCTCGCCACGACCGATACGCCCGCGAAAAAGTCGGTATAGACGCGGCCTTCGCTGTCCGTCACGCGCTGCATCGAGCCCGAGACCAGCACCGGCGGATTGCGGTAGAAATGCTGCGTGCACGGGAAGAAATGCGCTTTGCGCAGCGCGATCACTTCCTGCGCCGTCAGCGTCGGCCGCCCGGCACTCGGGATGCCGCCCGTATCCGCTCCGGCGTCGGCGCTCCGGTTAAGGCCCGCTTCTATTTCCGTTTCCGTTCCCGGCTCAAGTTCCATTCGCGGTTCCTTTTCCGCTGCGCTTCCCGATCCCGTTGCTCCCACTTCGTGTCCCTCCATCCCGCTCACCCTTTCGTTGTCTGAAGCGCCGCTTGAATATCCGCCGCTTCGCATTGTTCGGACTGTCCTTCGCCGCCGTCTGCCGCGGCTTCGCCGTTGTCCGCCTCCAGAGCCGCCGGCCGATCGGCCGGCGTGCTGCGGTCCGCGCGGCCGAAAGCGAGCGCACCCAGCGTAAAGCCGGCAAAAGCCGGCTCCAATCGTTCGGCCAGTTCGGCCGCCCGCTCCGGCTCGTTCAGCGCCCGGCGATACAAGCCCAGCAGCTCGCCGAGCCGCTCCGGCGCATACGTCGAACCTTCAACGCGAAAATGCGTAATGCCCGCCTCCATCAGCTCGCCGACGACCGGCAGCAGGCAAAGTTCTTTGGACGTCGTCAAATGGCAGCGGCCGTGGACGTCTTTGTAGACCGGGCTTTCGCCTTTGTCCGTCATCAGCACGAGCACGTCGTCGCGCACGTAACGGTTGCTTTCTTCGGCGATCGGCTCGTAGACTTCCGTATTTTCGTACAGATCGTGTTCCATGTACATGACGACCGGCGTTCCGTGCACGGTCAGCTCAAGTTCTCCGTTCGTCCGGCCCAGCAGCGCGGCCAGATCCGGCAGGTTCGCTTCGATCGAAGCGGTCAGCCGTTCCACGCCCAGCTCGCGGTACATCCGCTCGGCCATATGATTGTACAGATTCAGCGACAGGTCGCCGATCAGCGGGAGGCCGAAGTTCCGGAAGCGGCGGACCGCCCCGATATTCGTCACCAGCAGCGCGTCCAGTCCCGTCACGCCGCCGGACAGCAGCGTCTCGTACTGCTCGAACTGCATCTCGTCCATCATGCGCGGCGTGGCCAGCACGAGCCGCGTATTTCCTTTGAGCTGCGCCAGCTGCTCGATCTGCCGGCGGCCGAACGCGCGGTCCGGCAGCAGCACGTCGCCCGACAGGAACAGCTCGTCCACGCCCGCTTCGAGCGCCGCCCGGGCCTGCTCCATATTGTTGACCCGAACGGTCAGCTTGGGCGCGCTGCGCTGTGGCGCAGGGGCTGGCGCGGCGCCGGCCGCTTTTTCCCCGGATGCTTGCCGCAGTCCTTCCCGCACCGCACGCACCGCCGATTCGCTGCTCTCGCGCTCCGCCGTCGGCGTGCTGAACACTTTGCCCGTGCTGTAAAATTTGCCCGTGCCTTCGTAGCGCCGGTTGATGTTGGACAGTCCCGGCCGGCCGAACGCGTACGCCGTGGAGAAATCGCGCTTGCGGTTTTTGTGCAGCTCCTCGCTGTCCGTGCCGCGGTCGAAACCGACCGGATCATCGAGATAGCGGTCGATCGCGTCGCCGTAGCTGTTGACGAGCGCCGAGATAAACTCTTTGTCGCGCATGCGGCCTTCGATCTTGAACGAAGTGACGTGCGCGTCGATCAGTTCCGGCAGATGTTCGTACATATTCATGTCTTTGGCCGCCAGCGGATAAGGGGTGCTGTAGACGTAGCCGTCTTTTTTCATGCGGTAATCCCAGCGGCACGGCTTGAGGCATTTGCCCCGGTTGCCGCTCATTCCGAACAGGTGCGAGCTGATGTAGCAGTTGGCACCGTGCACCGAACACATATCGCCGTGGACGAAATATTCGATCTCGATGCCCGTCTGCTCCGCGATGATCCGCGCCGTGCGCAGGTCCATCTCCCGCGACGTCACGACCCGCGTTACGCCGAACTCCTGCAGGGCGCGCACCATCTCGACGTTATGTACGTTGAGCATGACGGAAGCGTGCACCGGCAGCGCAAGTCCCTGTTCGCGCAGCAGCGACGGAACCGCCAGATCCTGCGCGATGATCGCGTCGACGCCGGACCGGTCCAGAAAAGCGAGATAGTCGCCCGCTTCCGACACGTCGCTCTCGCTCAGCATGTTGTTGACGGTGACGTACGCTTTTTTGCCGAGCCCGTGCGCGACGTTGACCGCTTCGACGATGTCTTCCCGGCTAAAATTGTAGCCTTTGCGCATCATGCGCATATTGAGTCCGGGACCGCCGAAATAGACCGCGTCGCAGTTCGCCCGAATAACCGTCCCGAAAATGTCGAACGTGCCGACCGGAGCGAGCAGTTCGACTTCTCTTCCCTGAAAATAACGTGCCATATGTGTTTCCCCCTTTTGTATGCTTGCAGCCGTGCCGTTTACCTGTTCAAGTCCAAGTTCACATTCAAGTTCAAGTCCGTATGCGTCAAAAGAATTCTTTGGAGCGGCGGCGCGCTCAGGCGGCCAGCCGCAGCAGCAGCGTTCCGATCGGCAGCAGCACGAACAGCAGCATGAATCCCGTGTCCGCGCCGCGCCAGGCCAGCGGCCGGTAAGCCGTGCGCGGCGCCCCGATTCGGTAGCCGCGCGCTTCGAGCGACGTCGTCAGCTCTTCCGCCCGCCGGAACGCGCCGACGGTGACCGGCACGAGCAGCGAGAGCAGCAGGCGCGCTTTGGATCGCATGTTCATCTCTTCGTAGTCCGCGCCGCGCGCCGCCTGCGCTTTGAGAATGGTCTGCGCTTCTTCCAGCAGGGCCGGGATGAAGCGCAGCGCAAGCCGCAGCATGAGCGCGAACCGCTCCGCTCCCGTTCCCCTGCGGGCAAGCGGCCGGATCAGCCCTTCGACGCCCCGGCTGAGCATCGACGGCGTCGTCGTGAACGTCAGCAGCGACGTGAACAGGATCAGCAGCGCCATACGGCATACCGCAAGCAGCGCGCCGGACACGGCGGCCGCGGTCAGCGTGACCGGACCAAGCGTCCAGACCCAAGCTCCGCCGCCCGCCGCAGGCAGTTCCGCCGCGCCGCTTCCCGCTCCGCCAAGCAGCTGGAACAAGAAGACGAACAGCATCAGCCAGCGCAGCGGGCGCAGCGCCCGCGCATACGTGCGCGGCGGAATCTTCGTCGTGGCCAGCACCGCGGCGGCGCACGCCGCAAGCAGCGCAAGCGCCGGCCAGCCGTCCGACAGCACGAGCGCCGCCGTGAACAGCAGCATCGCCGCGATCTTCGCGCGCGGATCGAGACCGTGCACCGGCGAACCGGTCGGAATCATGCGGCCCAGAATCAGTTTGTCACGCATACGCGCAGGCTCCTCTCGGCGGGGAAGTCGGCTTCGGTGGGATCGCCGGGATCGACGCGATCGCCGGAATTGATGGAATCGGCAGGATCAGCCGATTCCGGCGGCATGGGCCGCTTCGCCCCGGAACTTCCGCTTCCCGGATACGTATTCCCGCTTTCCGCCAACACCCTTTTCGCTCTATCGGCCGCCTCCACGCCGTCCGAAGCGTTCACCGCTTCGGCAATCCGCAGCGCCATCTCTTCCGCCGTGCGGGGCATCGGCAGCGCCGCCAGCTGCGGCAGGCGGGACGTCCATTCCGCCCAGCACGACAGCGGCTCCGGCACCGCCACGCCCCATCCTTCCAGTTCGCCCTGCCGGTCGCCGAGCTCGTCCGCGTCGCCCTGAAACACGGCGCGCCCTTCGTGCATGACGATCCATTCGTCCGCGACTTCCATCAGCTCCTCGATCCGGTGCGTCACCATCAGAATCGTGCGCCCTTCTTCGCGGCACAGCTTCGCCAGCGTGCCGATCAATTCCCGGCGCGCCGCCGAATCGAGCGTCGCGGTCGGCTCGTCGAGCATCAGGATCTCCGGCCGCGCCGCCAGCACCGAAGCGATCGCGACTTTGCGCATCTGCCCGCCGCTGAGCGTCAGCGGATGCCGCGGCAGCAGATTGTCGCCGAGCCGCATCGAACGCAGCGCTTCCGCCGCCCGGGCCTGCGCCTGCAAGCGGGGCAGACCGAAGTTCAGCGGACCGAACATCAGGTCTTTCTCGACGGTGTCTTCGAACAGATGCCGTTCCGGCAGTTGAAAAGCAAGGCCGACGCGCCGGCGCAAATCGTTCAGCTTCGGCCGGCGCATGCCGGGTAGCAGCGTATGGTCGAGCACGCGGACCGAGCCGCCGGTCGGCAGCAGCAGACCGTTCAGCAGCTGCAGCAGCGTCGACTTGCCGGAGCCGGTGCCGCCCGCGATGCCGACAAGCGTGCCGCGGCGGATGCGGACGTTCACGCCGTGCAGCGCCGCCGCCGCAAACGGCGTGCCCGCCTGATAGGCGTAATCCGCGTCCCGCAGCTCGATCGCGAGGTCCGGCGGCGAAGTCTTTGAAGACCCGGATATCGTCGCCGCTGCCGATACGGATACCGATTGGACTGCCGGCATTGGTTTAAATATCGATGCCGCTTCAAATGTCGCCGCCGCTTCTGCCGCCGTCACCGGCGCCGAATGTGCGGACGCGGCTGCCCCAGAGGCCGCCTCCACAACAGTAGGTACTTGGCTCCCGGCCGAATCGGCACGCTTTGCCAAGCCGCCGGAGTCTCCGCCTTTTTTTCGCGCAGATGCCCGGCCCGTCAATACCGCTCCGATCCGACCCGCCGCTCCGGCCTGCCGTTTGATCCATGCCTTCATGATCGATCCCTCCTTTCGCCTTCTTTTTCCGCGCCGGCTTCCCGGTCTGCGTCTATACCGAGTTCCGCCAGCCGCCGGTCCAGCCGCAGCCGAAACGGCAGCTCGATCCCGCAGTCCCGCAGCAGCCGCTCATCCGAGAAAAAAACGTCCGGCGCCGCATCCGCGCGAATGGTTCCGCCCTGCAGCGCGATGATCCGGTCCGCCGCCCGCATCTCGTCCACGTCGTGCGTCACCGAAAAGATCGTATACGTGCCCTGCGCCTTCAGCTCGCGCATGACCGTCAGCAGCTCGCGCCGCGAACGTTCGTCCTGCATGGACGTCGCTTCGTCGAACACGAGCAGCTCCGGCTCCATCGCCAGGCACGCCGCGACCGCGCAGCGCTGCATCTGGCCGCCGGACAGCTCGCCCGGATGGCGCATCAGCAGCGGCGACAGCCGCAGCTTGTCTGCGTATTCCGCGACGCGGCGCTCCATCTCGGCCCGATCCAGACACAATCCTTCCAGCCCGAACGCCAGATCTTCTTCCACCGTCTCCCCGATAAACTGGTTGTCCGGGTTCTGGAACACCATCCCGATCCGGGCACGCATAAGCGGCGCGTTGTGTTCCGTCAGCGGTTCGCCGAACACGGACACGCTGCCGCTTTGCGGTTGGAGCAGCGCGTTGAACAGCCGGACGAGCGTCGATTTGCCGCAGCCGCTCGCTCCCACGATCGCGATCCATTCGCCGCGCTCGGCGCGCAGGTCGATGCTGTGCAGCACCGGCTCTTCGGCCGTGTAGGCGAACGCGACCTCCCGAAGTTCGATCGCAGGCGCCGTCTCCCGTTGCATGGCTTGGCCTCCTTCCTGCCGCACTCCCGCGGCGGCGTTCAATACGTATCCGGCGCGAACGGAGCGAACATTTTCATCCGGCCCAGCGCGTTTGTCAGATAGCGGACCGCAATACCGACGACGATGCCCGTCGCCACGCCCGCGATCATAAGCACCGGCAAATAGTAGAAAATGTTCAGCGAGTCGATCACGATCGCCGCCGCGCCGAGCTGCCCGATATTGTGCGCGATCCCTCCCGCGACGCTGATCCCGATCAGGCTGAGCCGTTTGCGGCTGATCTTCATCAGGCCGTACATGACGGCAAAGCTGAGCACCGCGCCGAACAGGCTGAACAGCAGCATCGAGAACGTGCCCAGCAGCATGGCGGTCAGCAGCGTCTTCAGCACGACCAGCATCAGCGTGTCCCTGCCGCCGAGAAAGTAGAGGCAGGTGAGGATCATGATGTTCGCAAGGCCGAGCTTGGCGCCGGGCACCATGAAGCTGCCGAGCGGGATCAGCGATTCGACGATACCCAGCACGACGGCAGCCGCCGCAAAAATCGCCAGGATCACCGTTTTTTTCAGCAGCAAAGATTGTTCAGCCAACGACGTCATCGACTTCCAGCTCCTCTCCCGATTCGACTCCGATAAACACCGATACGCGGTGCGGCAGGCATACGATCTGCTGCCCCGGCCGCGTGACGAAGCCAAAGCCCAGGCACAGCTTGTCCGGACAGTCCGCGTCCAGCATCTCCACGCCGCCGTCGTGAATCTTGATCTGGTTGAAGCCTTCGTCCGTGCGGATCGTGAGCAGCTGCTCCTCGTCCGTCAGCGGCAGCGTCCGGTACGCTTCGCCGTTGACCTCGATATGCACGACGCGTTTTTCAATGTGATTTTTTTCACTTTCTTGTCCGCCCCAATACCGGGGAACGATGAACGCAAGCGCCGCGATCACGACGATTCCGATCAGAATCCAGTCTCCCCTTTTCATCATCCTGCCTTTCATGTCCTGGCTCCCTCACCCGTACTTTGCACCAATTTTCACATATAACGCCGATAAAAGACGCCCCCGCTGCAAAATACTCATTTTTGAATACCTAAATCTTAGATGCCTTCATTATACGCCCGCCTGTCGTTTTCGACAATGCTTCCCGGGAAGCCGCGTCCCCTGTTTTACGCCCTTTTCACAAATTGCTCAAGTTTCATTAAAATTTTGGGGAAACCCGATCGGGACGCAGACGGCAGCGGATCGACAGCGGCGTCGTGCGGGCATGGGCGCCGAACGCGGGGGAAGCCGGCGCTTCCGCTTCCCCCACTTCGGCAGGCCGGAGGGTTGGGGGCGGGGACGTCCGGCGGGAGACTGCCGGACAGGGCGGAATCTGTTAGAATAGGGAAACGACGCGCGCCCCCGATAGGCGCGCCGGACGAAACAGCGGACAGGAGGCGCAAACGATGCAGCATCACGGAGAAGAAGCGGCGGCCGGGGATCTTTCCTCAAGCAAACGAAGCGTTGAACGAAAAGGCGGCCGGTTGAACGTTCCGCCGGTTCAAAGCGGTGCCGGCTTTGCCGGCCGACTCGGCCGAGCCGCGTTGAAGGCTCTGCCTGCGGCGGCGCTGCTCGCCGTGCTGGGCGCCTGCTCCGGCGGCGCCGACAGCGGCTCTTCGGCGGCTGTAAGCAGCCGCACCGGCGAACAGGTCCGGCCGGCCGATGCCGGTACGGCAGGGGCCGCGGAGACGACGCGGCCCGCGGAAGATCCGGCCGGCCAGGCCGGGTCTTCCGGGTCTTCGGACGAGGCTTCGCGTCCGGAGGAAGGCGGCGACGCGGCGGCGAGCGGCGGACAGGCCACGCCGGACGAAGGCAGCCGGCCGGTGGAGCCGGAGGCCGAGCCGCAGGGCGGCGACGCGGCGCGAGGCGGCGGGCAGGCGGCGCCGGACGAAGGCAGCCGGCCCGTGGAGCCGGAGGCCGAGCCGCAGGGCGG
>NZ_VPFK02000019.1:0-27637 GCF_008634075.2 Saccharibacillus sp. WB 17
GCCCCGGCCGTCGTCGAACGTCCACGCCGGCGTACCGGCGGCGCGCAGCCGCTCCGCCGTGCGCTTCAGCGCGGCGCGCGGCAGCGCACGGGCGCGGCCCGTCGGCGCGCACGGCGCTTCGAGCAGCAGCACGCACAGCGGCGCGCACGAAGCCAGACCGAGCGCGCCCGGGCCGCCGGATAGGCCGCCCTGCAGCAGGCGCATCACTTCCGCTTCTTCGGCCGCCGCCTGCAGCGCGGCCGCCGAAGCGCGGTCGGTGCGGTCGCGGCCGAGCAGCGCGAACAGGTCGCCGAGCAGGACCTGGATCTCTTCGGGCACGATCGGCTTCAGCACGTAACGATCCGCGCCGAAGCGCAGCGCCTGCTGCACGTAGCCGAATTCGGCATAGCCGCTGACGATCACGCTTCGGGCATGGGCGCCCGGGCGATTCTTGATCGCCCGGATCAGCTCCAGTCCGTCCAAGACGGGCATACGAATATCGGTCACGACGAGATCGGGACCGACCGAACCGAACAGATCGAGCGCTTCTTCGCCGTCGGAAGCGGCTCCGCACAATTCGTATCCCGCCCCGGTCCAATCGACCATCGTCTTCCAGCCTTCCAGCATCAGCGGCTCATCGTCCGCCACGATGACTTTGTACATGCGCGTCTCCCCCTGTGCTTCGCTTTTTTTCCAGTATGTCACCAGCTGGCGAAGCGGACAATGTACGCATCTACGTTTTGTTGGACAATTCAACGCTGACTTGTAAGCGTATTCTTTATTCGTCGAGCAGGTTTTCCCGATACGCGGCCGGGCTGAGCCCGACGACTCCCTTGAAGCTGCGACTAAAATACGCCGGGTCGGCGTACCCGATCTGACGGGCGATCTGATACACTTTCAGGCGGCTCTGCCGCAGCAGCGCGCAGGCGCGGTCGATCCGAATCCGGGTCAGATGCCACGTAAACGTGCGGCCTGTCTCCGCGGTGAACAGCGCGCTGAGATAGTTCGGCGTCAGCTCCAGCCGGGCGGCCAGGCCGGCGAGCGTCAGTTCGGAATCCGCATATTCGGATTCGATGACCAGCAGCGCCAGCCGGACGGTCCGGTTCACGAAGTCGAAATCCGGCAGCCAATCGGCGGCTTCGCTCAGGCCGAGCCGGCTCAGGCTCTGCCGGTACAGCCCTTTGAGCTCGCCCGACGAAGCCGCGACGCCTCCGAGCCCGATCCGTACCGGCTCGTTCAGCCGGTGCTCCAGCAGGCGGCGGCAGTCGGCCGCGTATTCTTCCAGCGGCGGCACGCTGTAGCCGTCCGTGAACAGGACGGCGGTCAGCAGCCGTTCGCCCGCGGCGACGACCGAGACGCCGAATCGGCCGAGCTCGTCTTCGAGCAGGATTTTCGCGAGAAACCGGTCCGGCTTGGTCCAAAATGTGCGGTCGGGCACCATCACGGTGAACAAGCCGATCCAGCGAAACGGCGGGAACAGCGACCGGTCGCTCAGCCGGTCGCCGTCGTCCGGTCCGCCGAGATAATCCTGCATCTTTTTCTCCAGCGCGTAGCGTTCCCGCAGCATCCGGGCTTCTTCCGGCTGCACGGTCGCGGCCATAGCCGGATCTTCCCCCGCTTCGGGCCGGTCGAACGCGTACTGGCACAGCTCCAGCAGCAGACGCAGAATACAAGTGCGGATCGCGAACGATTCCGCCGCCAGCTCTTCTTCCGTCTCGCCGGACAGGAGCGACAGACGTTCCAGATCGGGCTTCAGCCGCGTCGTCAGTTCCGAGTCGGCGGCATGAAGATGGCTGCCGAGCGCGGCCAGGCGGCCGTACATGACCGCGTCGTCGATATCGAAATGCAGGCAGAAATAAGTCATCGACGCCGGGCTGCCGATCTCGCTGTCGTGCCGGCAGCCCGGCGCGATCAGGATCAGCTCGCCCGGCTGCTGAAGCTGCGTCCGGCCGTGCAGACGCATGACCTGCTGCCCTTCCAGCACGTAATTCAATTCGAACAGCGCATGGTCGTGCTCCGGGTACGACCAACCGGGCGATACTTTGCGCCAATGCGCGCCGCACATCTGGAACGAAAAATGCAGATCGGGCAGCGCATGCTGTCCGAGATTGAATTCCCGGCCGCCTCCGGCTTCGGAAGTCCAAGACATGGCGATTCCTCCTTCTTTTCTCGATATTGTCGAACGCTTATTATGGTGTCGAACGCTTCTTGATTATACGCCAAAACGGAGAGACCCCCGCCTTTCGCTCGAAAGGCGGGGGTCCCGGGTCTACCTTCTCGCAGCCGATGTTCAGCCCAGATCCGGCGCGTCCGTCAATTCGACGAACGGCAGCGAAGACAAGCCACGGCTTCCGCCCTCTTCGCCGAAGCCGTGCAGGTCCAGCACGACGATCTCGTTCTCGCCTTCGCGCAGCAGCGGAGCCGGCACGTAGAGCGTCTTCGTCGGACCCGCCTGCCAATAACGGCCGAGCAGGAACCCGTTGATCCAGACGACGCCTTTGCGCCAGCCGTCCGTGCGCACGAACGTGTCGGCCATCTCTTGGGCAGCAAACGTCCCGCGATAGAACGCGGGACGCGCGCCCGACGCTTCGCCGTGCGCCGCGTCGGATGCGGCGGCCTGTTCGGCGTCCGCAGCGCCCTGCGCGTCTGCGTCGCGCCGCGCTTCAATCGCCTGCGCCGCTTCCGCCGCGGCATGCAGCGCTTCGTTGTCCGCCGCAGCTCCCGCGCTGCGCAGCACCGCTTCTTCGGCGGCCAGCTCCGCGAAGCCGGCTGTCTGCGCGTGCGAAGCCGCGGGTTCGCCTCCGCCCGGTTCAAGCGGCTTGAACGCGAGCGCCGACAGATCGTCCAGCGGCAGCGGCGTGATGTCCCAGCCATGCAGGAATTGATTGCCGACGCGTACGCCTTCGGTAATGCCTTTGCGGTCGCGCATGAGCGGCCCGTAATTGATCCGGCCCATATTCTCGACGAGAATATCGAGGCGCAGCCCGCCTGTCGGCACGCTCAGCACAATGCCGCCCTGCTCTTCCCAGCGGCTGACGAGCGCGATCTGCTTCCCGTCTGCGAACACAAGCGCCCGGTCGCGCACGTCCTGCAGGAACAATCTGCCGCCGTCGTGTTCGCTGCCGATCTGCGTCGTGTACAGGATGAAGCCGTAATTCTGGCCGATTCTTTCCATCGGTTCCGGCACGGCGCTGCGGATCGGCGTTCCCGACAGAAGCGCCGCCTGCTCCAGCAGTCCCGCGCATTCGCCCAGCTCCACGCGCCCGTACGCTTTTTTGGGCAGCGGCGCGGGCGGCTCCGGCGGTGTCAGGCCAAGACGCTGCGACAGCAGCTCCCGCACCGCGAAGTAGGCGTCCGACGGATCGCCGCTTTCGCTCAGCAGCGCGCTGTAATCATAGCTGGTTACCGTCGGTTCGTAATGGTTGACATGGTTCGCGCCGTTCATGAAGCCGAAATTGGTCCCGCCGTGGAACATATAGAAGTTGAACGACGCGTTCAGATCCATCATCCGCTCAAGTTCCGTCACGATCTCGGACGCGGAGCGCGTATGATGCGGGCCTGTCCAGCGGTCGAACCAGCCGTCCCAGAATTCCATAACCATCAGTGGACCTTCCGGCTGATGCCGGCGCAGCTGCTCGAACGCGCCGATCGTGCCCGAACCGAAATTGACCGTCGCCAGCGTCCCGGCCAGCGAACCCGCGCGCAGCATCGACACTTCCGGGCCGTCGGACGTGAACAGCAGCACGTCCATGCCGCGCCGGACCATACCGTCACGCAAATATTCCAGATAGGCGGTGTCCGACCCGTAGCTGCCGTATTCGTTCTCGATTTGCAGCGCGATGATCGGTCCGCCGACGCTGCACAGCAGCGGGCGCAGACGCGGCAGCAGCTCGTCGAAATAAGCGTCCACTTTGGACAGGTACGCCTTATCCGAGCAGCGCAGGCGCAGATCGCCGTTCTCCAGCAGCCAGGCCGGCAGGCCCCCGAATTCCCATTCCGCGCAAATATACGGACTCGGCCGGACGATGACGTGCAGACCGAGCGAGCCGGCCAGCCGCACGAAAGCTTCCAGATCGGCGATGCCGTCGAAAACGAACTGTCCTTCCCTCGGTTCGTGCAGGTTCCACGGCACGTACGTCTCGACCGTATTGAAGCCGCAGGCGATCAGCCGGCGCAGGCGGTCTTCCCAATAAGCCGGCACCACGCGGAAATAATGGATCGCTCCCGATCTCAGCTGCAACGGTTCGTTGTCGTAATAAAAGTGGTCTCCTCTTGTCTCAAACGTCGGCATAAGCGACCTCCCGTTCATCTGGATTGCGTCCTCCGGGCTGGAGCGGACAGGCAGGCAAGCCCGCGCGCCGTCGTCCCGATAGGAGACAACTTCGCGCCGGCGCCGCCGCCTTCCTTCTTTTTGCATAAAAGCTTTATTTTTAAGACCCTTTTTCCAGCGCCTGTCCCCGAAAAGCCGGATACGTCTCCACATGCTCCAGAAATTTGCGCAGCGCGGGCGACGTATGTTCGCCGCTTTTGAGGCAGATGCCGAGCCGGCGATAGGCGGGCACGCTGAGTTCTTTTTGCACGACGCGGTACGGGGTCCGGTTCAGCACGAGCTCCGGCAGAATGCTGATCCCGAGCCCGCTCTCGACCATCGAGATGATCGCGTAATCGTCCCGGGCGGTAAAGCGCACTTTCGGATGGATGCCGTGCAGCTCGAAGATGTCCCGGATCTCGTTGACCGTGCCTTCTTCCAGCAGCAGAAAAGGCTCCTCGCCCAGCGCCTCGACCGGAAACCGCTCCAGGTCCGCCAGCGGATGATGCTCGGGCAAAATGGCGACCAGCCGGTCCTGCATGAGGAAGCGGCTCTCAAAATCGCTCCGCACGGGCAGCCGCTGAAATCCGCAGTCGGCCTGTCCGGTATCGAGCCAATTCTCGATATCGCTGTAATGGCCGTGCAGCAGCTCGAAGTCGACGCCCGGATACTGCTGCTGGAACGTCTGGATCAGCCCCGGCAGCCAGTTGACGGCGGCGCTCGTGAACGTGGCGAGCCGGATCAATCCGGAGCGGAGCCCGCGCAGGTTCGCCGTCTCGTCGATCAGCTCCCGGTGCGCCTGGACGACCTGCCGGATGTACGGCAGCAGCCGCTGTCCGTCCGACGTCAGGCGGATGCCGGAACGGTCCCGGATCAGCAGCGTCAACCTCCATTCTTTTTCGAGCGCGTTCAGCATATGGCTGATGCTGGACTGCGTATAACCGAGCGAGGCCGCGGCTTTGGTCAGGCTGCCGGTCTCAAGCGTTTTGAGAAAAGCTTCGTATTTGTGGGTCGACATCGTCTGCCTCTTTCCATCATTAAAATTGTTCATGTTAAACATGAAAAACATTCGCTTTGCTCATGCTTTTCTTCAACTTATACTGAGAAAGGCAAAAAATCAACGGATTTTTATGCAGGTTTTTCAAACTCTATACGACCGGAAAAGGATGACGAAAAGAATGAAGATGCACATGACGAAAAAAACGGCCGATCTGTCGATCGCCCTGGTCTCGGCGGCCTGGGGCTCGTCCTATTTGCTGATGAAATTGGGCCTCGACGGCATGGAACCGTTTATGCTGATCGCCTGGCGGTTCCTGCTCGCCTTTGCGCTGACGGCGCCGCTGTTCTGGCGCCGAATACGGCTGGCCGACCTGAAGACGGTCGGCTATGCCGCGGTGCTCGGGTTCGTGCTGTTCGTCATGCTGGCGCTGCTCATTACGGGGCTGGAGACGACGACCGCGTCGTCGGCCGGCTTCCTGACCAGCGCCATGGTCGTCTTCGTGCCGATGATCCAGCTCGCGATCACGCGCCGCCGGCCAAGCTTCGCGATGGCGGCCGGCATTACGCTTACGATGGGCGGGATCGCGCTGCTGACGCTCCAGCATTCGCTCACGTTCCAGAGCGGCTCGCTGCTCTGCCTGCTCGGCGCGTTCGTCTACGCCGTGCATATCGTGCTGACGAACCGGTTCGCCAAGCGCGCCGACGGCCTCACGCTCGGCGTGCTCCAGCTCGGCTTCACCGGCTTGTTCGGCCTGCTGCTCGGCTTCGGCTTCGAGACGCCGTCGATTCCGCACGGCGCTTCCCAATGGACCGCCGTGATCGGCCTCGCCGTCATCTGCAGCGCATTCGGGTTCGTCATGCAGACCGTCGCGCAGAAGCATACGTCGCCCGAGCGGATCGGCGTGCTCTTCTCGCTGGAACCGGTCTTCGCCGCGCTGTTCGGCTTCGTGTTCCTGGGCGAAATGCTCGGCGCGCAGGGCTATCTGGGCGCGCTGCTGATCCTCGGCGGCGTCATGGTGTCGGGTCTGAAGCTTGCCCCGGCCCGTTCGCTGCCGCGCCCTCCGCGGGTGCCGGGCAGCCGTTCGCGCTCCCGCGCCAAAGACCGGGAGTTCCGGACGGAAGCCGGCGCCTGAGTGTCAGGCCGGCTGGCCGGTCGATTGGTCGATCGGTCGCGAGGAACGTTCTCCGCTTAGGCCGCGGTCTCGCGACTTCCGGCCGCCTCTTTCGATCCAAGTTCAAAAGCCCGTTTCGGCTGCTGCCGAAACGGGCNNNNGTGCGCCTGACCCCCGATCCGCCGCATAAGTGACTTCAAAGTGCCTATAGGACTTCAAAGTGCGTACTGGTCACCGCTGCGCTCCGGGCGCACACTGAAGGGGAAGTCACACCAAAACCGTTACCGAAAAAGGAGCCTGCATCCATGAACCCATCCCGACCTTACGTCCCCGCCGCCGCAGCCGACCCGATCAAATCCGCCGCAGCGGCCCGCCCGCTTCAAGCTTCCGCACCGAAAGTCGCCCTGATCGTCGGGGCCAACGGCGTCATCGGACGCAATCTGGCGGAGCATCTGGTCTCGCTGCCCGACTGGACCGTTATCGGCGTCTCGCGCCGGGGCGGCGAATCGTCCGATCGGATCCGCTATCTGTCCGTCGATCTGCTGGATGCCGGCGCTGTGCGGGAAGCGCTCGCCGGATTGTCGCAGGTCACCCATATTTTCTACGCCGCCTATCAGGACCGCGGCACGTGGGCCGAACTCGTCGCGCCCAATCTAGACATGCTGGTCAACGTCGTCGACGCGCTGGAACCGGTCGCCGCCGATCTGCGCCATATCAGCCTGATGCAGGGCTACAAAGTGTACGGCGCGCATCTGGGGCCGTTCAAGACGCCCGCAAGGGAAAGCGACGCTTTCCATATGCCGCCCGAATTCAACGTGGACCAGCAGCAGTTTCTGGAGCGCCGCCAAGTCGGCAGCCGCTGGACCTGGTCCGCGCTGCGCCCGTCCGTCGTGTGCGGCTTCGCGCTCGGCAATCCGATGAATCTGGCGATGGTCCTCGCGGTCTATGCGTCGCTGTCCAAAGAGCTCGGACTGCCGCTGCGATTTCCCGGCAAGCCCGGCGCGTACGACAGCCTGCTGGAGATGACCGACGCCGGCCTGCTCGCCAGAGCGACCGTCTGGGCCGCGACGGACGAGCGCTGCGCCAATCAGGCGTTCAACATCAACAACGGCGACCTGTTCCGCTGGAGCGAAATGTGGCCGAAGATCGCCGACTATTTCGGGATGGAGACCGCTCCGCCGCTGCCGATGCCGCTGAGCGACGTGATGCGCGGCAAAGAGAGCCTCTGGGACGGCTTGGTCGCCAAATACGATCTGGCCCCGCATACTTATGCGGAAGTGTCTTCGTGGGCGTTCGGCGATTTCGTGTTCGGCTGGGATTACGACTTCTTCGCGGACGGCGGCAAAGCCCGGCGGCTCGGCCTGCACGAATGCGTCGACACCGAGCGGATGTTCACGGACATCTTCGACGATCTGAAGCGCCGCAAAATCATTCCGGCCTGATCGGGTTCGCAAGCTTGCCGCAGGTCCGCTCGATATGCGCGTCGCCCCACCGGCACATGGCGTGCAGGATGTCTTTGAGACTCCATCCGTATTCGGACAGTTCGTATTCGACTTTGGGAGGGACGGTGTTGTGGGAGATTCTCACGATCACACCGTCCTTTTCCAATTCCTTGAGCTGCTGGGTGAGCACTTTCTGCGTCACGGCCGGCAGCAGCCGCAGCAGTTCGCCGTTGCGCTTTTTGCCGAACGTCAGCAGGAACAGGATCACCGGCTTCCATTTGCCCCCGATCACCTCAAGCGTCGCTTCCACCGCCGTATTGTACGTCTTGACCGGTTCGCTCACGGGCGGAACGTCCGGCTGTCGTAGTCCCCGCGCAGCATGCCGTACACTTTCGAGTCGATATATTCGCCGTTGTAGGCGAATTCTTCGCGTTTGACGCCTTCGAGCACGAATCCGTTTTTGACGTAGGTGCGCTCGGCTCTCGGATTGAAGCTGAACACTTCCAGTCCGATCCGGTGCAGTCCGAGCTCTTCGAAGCCGTATTGAACGAACAAAGCGATCGCTTCCGAGCCGAGGCCCCGCCCTTGGCCGGCCGCTCCGATCAGGATGCGGAAATTGACGTTGCCCGTATTCTCGTCGTATTCGTTGAACACGGCTTCGCCGACCAGTTCCCCGCTGACCGCATCGACGATCGCCAGATCCAGCCGGTCGTTTGCAGCATTGCGCGTGTCATACCAGACGCGGACATGCTCAGCTTGTTCGAGCGTGGTCGATGCGTGCGCTTCTTCGTCGTTTTCGGCCGAACCGGTCAGCCGCCGAACGTCCACTTCTTCAAGAATGGACACCATCTTTTCCCCGTCGCCCGGTTCAAAAGGACGCAAAATCGTTCGCTGCCCGGTCAATACCGGTTTTTTCGTAAAATCCGCTTTTTTCATGTCGACTCTCCTCCGATTTGATTCTAAATTCATATAGAAAGAGTATAATGATAAGGTTGCTTGACGACCAGACTTTTTTGAAAAAGGAGTGACCTTTCGATGTCCGCTACGACTTCGCCGCTGCCTCCAGGCGAGCCTCCCGCTTCGCGCGAACGCGTCGGGGAATGGGGGCTGCTGCGCGGCTTGTCTTTTCTCGCCATCGTGCTTCAGCACAGTCTGGGCGAATACGTGTACCGCAGCGACATTCTGTACCCGGACGCCGTGACGATCGGGCTGCTGTACCATTTTATCCGCTACGGCACGCTGACGTTCGTGTTTCTCGCCGGCGCCATCCTGTTCTATCAGTATGGACGCTCAAGCAAGCGATACGGACCCGTTTTGCTCAAACGGATCGGCGATATTTACGTGCCGTTCGCCTGCTGGACGGTGCTGTATTGGATCGTCGTGCAGCGGCTGTCGGGCCATGCCGTGTTTGCGATCGGCGATCTGCCCCTGCTGCTTCAGCAGTTCGTGACGCCCACCTATGGCTACCATCTGTGGTTCGTCGTCATGATCTTCCAGTTCTATCTCTTCTTCCCGCTGTTTCGCGGCGCGGCAGCCGGGATCGGACGCTGGACCGGAGCGGGTTCTTCCGAGCGGGCCCGCGCCGTACGGATCGGGCTGCTGATGCTGCTGCTCGCGCTATTGTACGGCTGGCTCATGTATTTGTCGTATTACCGGATGCCGTCCTGGCAGACGGAAGGACTGTGGCAGACGCTGCTGCAGTATCGCACGTACGAATTCCCTTATTACGTCTTCTACTTCGTGTTGGGGGGCATCTGCGGGCTTCACCTGGAACGGTTTCGGGCGCTTACGCTCAAGCTGCTGCCGTGGAGTACGCTCGCTTTTATCGGCATGTATCTGTGGATGAACGCCGACCTGCTGCGCTTCTCGGGCGAGCAGATCAACCTCAACGTGTCGACGTATCTGAAACCGACCAGCTTTGTCGCCGTGACGGCGCAAATCCTGATGCTGTACGGCTGGGCCCTTCTGCTGCAAAAAAACGGCGGTTGGTGGAAAAAAATGCTGCTGCTGTGCGGCAAATATTCGTTCGGCGCGTATCTGTCGCATGCGATGATGCTCATGTTCATCGCCGTCCAGACGCGCGACCTGACGCTGAGCGGCTACCATCCGGCCGCTGCCGTGCTGACCGCGCTGCTCGTCGCGGCCGCGTCGCTGCTGCTGTGCGCGGGACTGTCGCGCCTGCCGGGCGGGCGATGGCTGACCGGCGGCGCCGGCAAAAAAAGAAGAACCGCGGATTGATCGCGGTTCTTCTTTTTTGTCGTTTACGTTTGCAGGGCCGAATGTATACGTTCGCATCCGAGCATACGTTTACAGAAGCTGGGCTGCGCTGTGCGCTGCGCGATCGGGGTGAATGTCGCTGGGTTCGCGTTACGTCGCGTTGGATCTAGCTACTCCTTATACTTATCGAATTTTTACGATCCGATGATACAGCAGCCGCTGCTCCGCGGGCAGCTCCGCGTCTTGATGGAAATGTCCGAAATACCAGGTTCGATACTTCAATCGCTGCTGGATCGCCTGCAAGTAGGCATGCATGCCGTCCGGTTCGACGTCGGTCGGATAGTTCGCCGTTATATGCGCGAGCGCGGACGACGAGCAGGTATGCGTCAGGACGTAATCGACTTCCCAGCGGTGCTTGTCGAGATTCGTCCATCCTGCCCGGTATTCTTCTTCCGAAGGCATCTCTCTGGCCCACCACGACTTCCCTTCCTTCCGCAATTTTTTGTCATGGGAAGCCGCTCCTCCAAAAGTGAAAAATCGCCCGCCGTCGATCTCGAACACTTGTCCTCTCATTAGATGCAGCACGCTGTCGTTGATCCGATGCACCGTTCCCCCATTCCATTCCTCGACCGGATACCGCTCAAGCAGATCGAAGTTCTCGTGATTGCCGTCAATGAACAGAGTCGTAAACGACTTGGTCCGATGCAGCCACTTCAACCAATATTGATCTTCCTTGTCTCCGGACCAGATCAATCCGAAGTCCCCGACAATGATGACGTAGTCGCTTTTCGTCAGTTTCTTTTGTTCGGGAAAATTTTTGCCGTTCAGACGCTTGTTCACGTCGATCGTACCGTGGATGTCTCCCGTCACATAGATCAAAAAAAGCGCTCCTTTCGTTGGCGGTGCCTGTGCTTGTGAATATACAGATTAACAAAGCCCAACATTTTCCGCAAAAAAAGACAGCCCGGCGCATACGCCGGACTGTCTGGTTCAAACTTCGAAATGTTCGATGGAACGCCTGCGCCGGAAAGCCTACATCGCGAGCGCGTCGCCCGGAAGAACGCCCGCGTGCAGCAGTTTGCTCTGCAATTCTTCGCCGATCGTAACCATCGGCAGCCGCAGCGTGCCGTGCGCGATCTGTCCGAGCTCGGCCAGCATCCACTTGATCGGCGCCGGATTCGGCTCTTCGAACAGCAGGCCGATCAGCGGCAGCAGGCTCTCGAAAATGGCGCGCGCTTCGTCCGTCCGGCCCAACCGGAAATTCCGGTACAGATTCAGGAACTGTTCCGGGCGAACATGCGCCGAAGCGGACATCCCGCCCGCCGCACCGGCTTCGAGGAATTCCAGCAGCCGCGCGTCGTCGCCGCACAGGAACGGCTTGACGGGACCGGACGCTTGCAGCGTGCGCAGCAGTTCCGTGCTGCCGGAGCAGTCTTTCAAGGCGGCGACGTTGTCCATGTCGAGAATCGTGCGTACCGTGTCGATCTCCATCCGCACGCCGGTGCGGGCCGGAATCTCGTAGACGATAACCGGCAGGCCGACGGAAGCGATCTGGCGGAAATGCTCGACGATGCCGCGCTGCGAAGGCTTATTATAGTAAGGAACGACGGCCAGCACGGCATCGGCGCCCAATTTGCCGGCGAGTTCGGTCTTCTTGACCGAAGCGCGCGTGTCATTCGTTCCCGTCCCGAGTACGAGCGGGATCTTCGCCGCGCCGATCGTGGACTTGGCGGCGGCGGACAGCAGGCTCAGTTCTTCCGGGCTAACGGTCGGCGATTCGCCGGTCGTGCCGTTCACGACCAGACCGTGCATGCCCTGCGCGACGAGAGACGAAGACAACTTGTGGAACGATTCGAGATCGATTTCTCCATTTGGCAAAAAAGGCGTGATAATCGGCATGTAGATGCCGTGCAGCTGTTGTTCGGTTAACATTGTATTTCCTCCCAGCAGGCTTTTGTTAACTTTACTTTAACATGGAAAATAGTATCGACGTTAGCTATAATAAATGATGCGAAGCATCAATTATTTTGATGAATGAAAAAGACGGAATGTAAAAAGGAGCGAATGCGATGGAATTGACCTATCTCCGCACTTTTCGGGAAGTGGCCCGGCGCCAAAGCTTCACCCGCGCGGCCGAAGAACTCGGCTACGCCCAATCCAGCGTCACGATGCAGATGCAAAAGCTGGAACGCGAGTACGGCGTAGCGCTGTTCGAACGCTACGGCCGCCAGCTCCGGCTGACCCAGCCGGGCGAAGCGCTGCTCAAGCTGGCGATGCAAATGCTCGAACTGTACGACGAGTCCAAAGAAGCGATCGGCAACCAGCTGGACGGCGCAGTCACCATCGGAACGATCGATTCGCTGGCCGCCTATTATCTGCCGCCACATTTGCAGCAGCTTCGGCTGAAGCATCCCGGCATCGCGATCCAGATGCTGCCCGACAGCGAGAGCAACCTGATCAACAAGCTCAAAGACGGCGAATACGATCTCGTGCTGCTGCTCGACCGCAAGCCGGCCGATCCTTCGCTGCGCTGCCTCACCGTGCGCGAAGAACCGCTCGTGCTCGTCGCGCCGCCCGGGCATCCGCTTACCGCGACCGGCAGCGCGGACAGCATCCGCCCGAATGACCTGGGCGGATGCGAGCTCATCGTCTCCGAAGGCAGCTGCCTGTACCGCAGCACGTTCGAGAAAGTGCTGCGCGAACACGGCGTCGCGTACCGGATCGGCTTCGAACTCGGCAGCCTTGAAGCGATCAAGCACTGCGTCATGAACGGCCTGGGCATCGCGCTGCTCCCGCAGATCGCCGTCGAGGAAGAACTGCGCCGCGGCACGCTCGCCAGCATCCCGTTCGTCCATCCCGACCTGCGCTTCCACCTGCAAATTCTGCTGCATCCCAAAAAGTGGATGTCCCAGATGCTCCTCACGCTGATCGGCCTCATGACCGGCGAAGACGCTGAGCGGGTAAACGAACGGCTAAGCGGAGCGGACGTATCGGTGAAGTGACGGGAATCGGAGCGGGCGAAGCTGGGTTTGTGCAGCTGAGCTGGGCTCGTTCGGCTACGCTGGGGCTTGCGCGGCCGAGCATTTAAGTGCAGGAGAGCACTTATTTGAGCCAAATGCCGTCGAAATGTCAAATAACTGCGTAGATCCACTTATTTTGCGGAAAAAGATGTCTTGCGGTGCTTGGAACGGAAAATAAGTGCTCCTACGCAACTATTCGCCTCTACACGCACGCACAGGGAAAAATAGATGCTCTCTCGCAGCTATTTTGAAAAAATGAGCGCCATGAATCAAAAGCAAAATCAGATTAAAAGCAAAAAGGCGGCCTATGGCCGCCTTTCGCATATCGACAAACTCGAATCGGCAGGCTCGACTCGACGCATACACTGTACGAAACGCCGGGTTTCTTTTCCCGTAACTCCCAAATCCTTAACCGAAGTCCCGAATTCTTTAACCAACCTCCAAACTCCGAAGTCCGAACACGACTGCACTTCCATGCCACCGCACCGTACCGCAGCCGCCACACGTTCCCTCCGCGATACACTACCCGTAACGAATCCTCCTATCGCTATTTGCAGATATTCGGCCTTTTGAGCTCATCTAACGAATCCTCATATCCTTATTATCGCGATTACGCCGATTTCGGACTGATTTGGAGCAAATAGCGTGACCAGGGTTCGTTACAGTCGTGTCTATCGATATCGCACCTATAAATATCATACTGTTCGCCCATCTCCCCCTATCCGCGGCTCTCCCATTCATCCGTCCCCTGTTCGACTACCTCCCCCATTCATCAGCCCGCTCTCACCGCTCCCTCTTCCGCGCCGTCTTTCGGCCAGCGAATAAGCGCTTTGAACAAATCGCCGTCCAATTCAAGGCCGAACGTGCCGCCCTGCAGTTCGACCAGGCTTTTCACGATCGCAAGCCCGAGGCCCGAGCCTTCCGCGCTGCGCGCGCGGTCGCCCCGCACGAAACGCTCCATGATCTCGTCGGGCTTGAAATCGAGTTCCGACGCGGATACGTTTTTGAACACGATCCGCACTTCCGCCGGGGTATCGGTCAGTTCGACGTAGGCGCGCGAACCCGGCATCGCATAGTTGGCGATATTCAGATACAGATTCTCGAAGATGCGGAACGTTTTCTCGCTGTCGAGCGGCAGAATGACTTTGCCTTCGGGCACGGCGAAGCGCAGCTGTACGCCCGACTCGGCGAGGCGGTCTTCCAGCTCGACCCGCGCCTGCTTCAGCAGTTCGACCAGGTCGACGCTGACCGGAGCTATAGAAGCGGCGCCGCTCGAAGCCCGCGTATACTCGAACAGGTCTTCGATCAGCCGGGTCAACCGCTGCGATTTGCCGCCCAGCACGTCGATATACGACCGCCGCTGCTCTTCCGTCAGATGGTTCTGCTGAAGCAGATTGACGTAAGTGACGATCGCGGTCAGCGGTGTTTTGAGATCGTGCGAGACGTTGGTCACGAGCTCGCTTTTGAGCTTTTGGCTTTTGATTTCTTCTTCGACGGCATGCTTGAAGCTTTCGCGGACGCGCTGCAGTTCGGCGGTCATCGGCTCGAATACGCCCAGAGAGCCGTCGATCCGCACGTCCAGTTCGCCGCGCGCCATTCCCTGCACGGAAGCGTACAGCCGGGCGTAAGCCGCCAGCAGTTGGTCTTTTCTTTTTTTGATCCCGTAGAACAGCAGGACCAGATACACGGCAAGCGCGATCCCGGCCGCATACGGCACGTACGCGGCAAGCGTCACGATCCCGCCCAGCAGCACGGCGTGCGCGGACGCTATTTTGAGCAGCGAACGATCCGAAGCGTCCGCAAGATCGAACCGGTGCAGCCACTCCCACAATCGAACCGTCAGGCTGCCCGCCCGAAGCACGCGGCTCCCGCCTTCGAGCCAGGCGCGGGTCACGAATTCGGCCAGTCCGCACCAGAACGTCAACAACACGATCCAGATTGCCATGATCTCAAGCAGCGGCGAATTTCCGTGATCGTAAGACCAGACGGCAAACGGCGTATAGAAGAAGAGCGGCAGTCCCGCGCCGAGCAGCCAGTATTCCAGCGGAAGCCGCCTGGCGTAAGGGACTCTGCGACTGCCGGTCTCCGCCCCCGCGTCCGAAGGTCTGCGACGCAGACTTCGGAGCGGCGGAATGCCGACGAGAATCGCGCTGCCGATCGCGAGCAGGACCAGATACGGGAATCCCGCCGCGTGCATGGCCGCAGGTTTGTACGCTTCCAGAGTCGCTTCGGCGGAATAGGTCGAACGCGGCAGCGTATAGACGATCGTAAACGCCTGCGGATTGCGGATACGCGCCATGTAAGGCTCCCATTCGGACGCGTCCGTCGTCGGCTGCATATTTTCGAGACCGGCGGACAGCGCTATTTGCTGCGTGTGATTGACGAGCAGCCGATCCCGCCACTGCGTGCCGAGACCGTACCAGACCGGAATCTGCATCGCGCCGGAAGCATCGAATTCAACGACGGCGTAGAACGCGTATCGTTCCATCAATTCCCTTTTCGCGGTCATTGATTCAAATATCCAAAAGTCCTCGGGCATCGAAGGCGAATTCCGAATCGGCTGACTGCCGGATTGATCATGCTTGACGCCGTACTCTATCCGGTACCGATTGGCCGTGCCGTCCCCTTCCGTCATGCCGCTTTGCCACTGCGCGATCAGAGCATCCAGCCGCTGCCGAAAACGCTCGGGAATCACTTCGCCCGCGGGAGACCGATTGAACACGTTCGAGCCTCCGGGCAGATAC
Organism: Saccharibacillus sp. WB 17; assembly: GCF_008634075.2. NCBI lineage: Bacteria > Bacillati > Bacillota > Bacilli > Caryophanales > Paenibacillaceae > Saccharibacillus > Saccharibacillus sp. WB 17. Next base: position 15,823 of record NZ_VPFK02000019.1, read on the forward strand.
AACGACGACGGCACGATCTTCTGGTAGGTTTGCGCATAGATTTGCGGATCGCTCATCCCCTGCTCCGACATACCGGATTGTGGGTCGTTTTGCTGGGCCAGCATCAGGGGAAGCACGTAATTGCTCTTTTCCAGCCTGTCGACCCACGCTTGCGGGTCTACCGCGGTCAGCGACGTATCCGTCGTTTTCTGCTCGATCTCTTTCGATCCTTCGAACGACAAGGTGGAATACGCGACAGCGACGAAAAAAGCGATAGCGCCCAGCAGGCCGAAGCGCACGAACCACGGACCGATTTCCGGCAAAGGCAGCTCCCACCCGATCCGGTCCTTTTTGCGCGCAGTCTGGACTTTTCCGTTTGTTTGTTCGATCCGTTCATTGTTTTTCAATTTTATACCCGACCCCCCATACGACTTTCAAATATTTCGGCTGTTTGGGATTGATCTCGATCTTCTCCCGGATATTGCGGATATGGACCATGATCGTATCCGTTGAGACGGCGCGGTCGTTCCAGATCCGTTCGTAGATTTCGTCCGCCGGAAACACGCGCCCCGGATGCCGGATCAGCAGCGCCAAAATTTTGAATTCGAGCGGCGTCAGGCGTACCGGCATACCGTCCACGCCGACGTCCACCGTCTCTTCGTCCAGTTCCAGACCTCCGACCGCGTGCCGGGTACTTTTCCCCGCTTCCGCGCCTGCGCCGCCGGACAATAGAGCCAAATAACGCGCGTAGCGCCGCAGCTGCGAATGGATGCGCGCCAGCAGTTCCATCGGAGCGAACGGCTTGGCGATATAATCGTCCCCGCCGATGTTCAGTCCCGCGATTTTGTCAATCTCTTCCGATTTGGCGCTGAGAAAAATAACCGGGAAGTCGTGCTTCTCGCGCAGCTTCATCGTCATCGAGATCCCGTCCATCCGCGGCATCATCACGTCGACGATCGCCAGATGTACCTCTTCCGCGGCTTCGATCCGGGCCAGCCCTTCCGCGCCGTCCGCCGCCTGAAGCACCTCGTAACCCTGATTGCGCAAATAAATCGAGATCCCTTCCAATATTTCTTTGTCGTCTTCCACGACCAGAATCCGGTACGTCATAAGTTCTCCTTCGTTTTGCTCTTTTTCTTATCAACGCTTTTAGCATAAAAAACGTTCCTTAACGACTCCCTCGGGAAAAACGAAAGAAATTCCAAAGAAATGCGCCGCGCCGGAAACGACAAAAAAGCCGACCCTGTCCGGGTCCGCCGATTTGCCATGCCCTATTTGCCGTTCAATATTTGCCGTGCAGCGATCATGATGATCTGCGCAGGCAGCGGGATCTCACGAACCCGAGCAGGCGGCTGTCTGGCCGTCCGCGAACACGATGCTGCCCTGTACCGCTTTGCACCGTTTCTTGATCCGCGCCGATTCTTCCACGATCTCTTCGATGTTGTCGTACGTCCGCCTGCGATTCGTGACCACGGCGATCGAGAGCGACACGAGCGGGATCAGGCCGCGGCTGCCGAAGCGGTTCTCGCCCGTGATCGAGCCGCGCAGCAGATCTTCGCTCCGGTAAAAGTCCCGCTTCAGCCGTTCGAACTCGTCGATGGCCCGGCTGCAGGCGTCTTCGTAATGATGGTGGTGCAGAATCGCGATGTAGTCATCCCCGCCGATATGTCCGAAAAAGCTGTCCGGCTGGGCGAACACTTCGCTGAGCAGATTGGCGGTCGCCTGCAGCAGCAGATCGCCCTGCTTGAAGCCGTATCCGTCGTTGTACGATTTGAACTGATCGAGATCGATATACAGCACGCTGAACGATTCCAGACCGAGCGTCTGCTGCAGCCGGTCTTCGATGATCCGGTTGCCGGGCAGCCCGGTGAGCGGGTTCATGAACGTCGCGATCTGCGTACGCACGTCGGCGACCGACAGCAGCAGCAGGCGCACGCTAACTGCTCCGAGCAGCGTCCCGCCGCGGCTGACCAGCACGAGATCGTACAGTTCTTCTTCCGGCCGGTTCATCGCGCGGATGCTGACGTCGGTAATCAGTTCCCCTTCGTCCACGAGCAGCGGACAGGAATTCGACAGTACGCCGACCGGACGGTTCATGAACAACGTGAAGCCGTAGCGCGTCGCGATCTGCTGGTAGAACTGGACGCGCATCATGAGCGAGTTCGTGCCGTCCGGGTGGACGATCGCCAGTCCTTCGAGCTTCGGATTCTGTTTGAAGCATTCATCGACCGCTTCGCACTTCGTGCCGGCTCCGACGACCGGGATACTTGCCGTGATCTCCCCGATTTTTGTAAGCATCCGCCTTGCCTCCTCTCTCCTTCATCAAACGGCCCACGGACGGCTTCAAGCGAAGCGGCCCCTGGGCTTTATATCGGGTGTCGGCACGGCAGCCTTGATCGAATCGGGGCAGGCCGGCGCCGATTCGCGCTCTTCGCGCGGAAAACGGGCCGGCTTCAATTCCGGATCGGGCCGTCCGAGCGCGTAGCCCTGCCCGTATTCGATCCCTTCCCGCCGCAGCAGCTCGGCTTCCGCCCGGTTCTCGATCCCTTCGGCGATAATCGAAGTGCCCGAGCCGGCGGCAAATTCCTGCAGCAGCTTGACCATGCGCTGCCGGTCTTGATGCTTGTGCAGGTCACGAATAAGCGACTTGTCGAGCTTGATGAATTCCGGCTTGAGATTGACGATAGTCTGCAGGCTGTTGTAGCCGGAACCGGCGTCGTCGACCGCGATGCGGAAACCTTGCGCGCGGTAGTTCGACAGCACGCGTTCGAACTCCGCGTAATCGCTGACGGCCTGCTTCTCCGTCAATTCGAACACGACCCGTTCGGGCGGCAGGCCGAGCCTTCGGAGAAGCCGCACGGTCTCGCCGGCGCGATAAGCCGCGTCCGCCAGCACCATCGGATGCACGTTGATAAACACGACTTCGTCCGAGTCTTCGCCCGGCAGACGCAGGCGCCGGCGCGCCGCTTCGAACCGCTCGAACGAAGTCTCGCGGCAGTAGCGTTCGAATTCGAACACCCGGTCGGTGCGGCCGATGTAATCGTAGAAAGCTTCGGTATCGGGAAAACGATTCGACACCGGAGGACGGTTCAGCACCTCGTAACCGAGACAGCTCCCGTCCTGCAAATTCAAAATGGGCTGGAAAAAAGTCGACAGCTTGCGGCCCTGAACGATCCGGTGCAGCTCTCTGGATTTGCCGTATGTCCGGACCGAAGCCTGAACGGTCTCCGAAAGATCGCGGCAGGCCGAGGTCAGGGCAGACGCCAAAAGCGGGAATTTCATTATAAGTTCACCTGATGTCCGTAGAATCGAGGCTGGAATTGGATTCGAGCGTCTCTATGCGTCTATCGTAACACCCGTACACCAAGCAAGCGTCAACGGAGTGTAAAACCTCTGTTAACGAAGCTCGTTTCCAAGCCTTCCGTCCCGGATCAACGACAGCGGTGAGGGACGATCCTGCTTTATTTTCCGTTTATATCCTTTTTTATGCGCGACAAAAGGCCCGTTCCGTATCGCCGCCTGAGCGGGCGGAAAAGAACGGGCCCTCTTATCTTCGTTAACATCTTCGTTCAAGCCGTAAAAAAGGGCGTTCAGCTGCCGACGGTATCCCGGTTCAGTTCGTTCAGCCGGGTCGCGATCTGCTTGAGCAGGTCGCCGCGGCTGATCACGCCGACGACCTGCTTGTCCGCGTTGACGACGGGCAGCTTCTTGAAGTGATGCTTGGCCAGAATGCCCAACGCTTCTTCCAGATCCTGATCCGGCGACACGAACTGCGCGTTTTTCTTCATGATTTTACGGGCCGGCGTCCCCGCCTTGTACGAGAGCGCTTCTTCGAGCTCTTCCGGCTGCTGGACGAACACGTAGCTGAACATATCGTAGACGGTCTGGCGGCTCGGATTGATATAGCGCAAAATATCGCCGTCGCTCACCATGCCTACCAGCCGGCCCGCTTCGTCGACGACCGGAGCGCCGTTGATCCGCTTCGACACGAACAGCTGCAAAATGTCGGACACTTTCGCGTTCTCGTTCACGGTGTGCACGTCCTTGATCATAAAGTCCCGTACTTTCATCGGATTCTCCCTCTTTCCGTATGAGGATGAAATGACAATTCGGACAGGTGATACTTCCATTTTACTCCTTGTCCTCTTTTTGGTAAACGCTTTCTTTTGACAAAAAAAAGAAGAAACCGCGCGGATGCGCGGCTTTCCCCGTTCAGATTCGCAAATTGTCCGTGAGCGACAGCGTCACCTGCTGCTGCTGTCCGTCGCGGTAGAACGTCACTTCCATCTGGTCGCCGACCCGCTTTTCCGTAAACAGATGCTGGCGCAGGTCGCCGGAATTTTCGACCGGCTGCCCGTCAACCTGCGTAATGACGTCGAGCGGGCGCAGCCCCGCCTGCGAAGCGGCCGAGTTCGGCAGCACGCGCTGCACGACCGCTCCGGTCGTGACGTCCGCCGGCAGCCCGATCTCCGTCTCGTAATACGCCGACGGGATCGAAGCCAGATCGACCGTCGTCACGCCCATCGTCGGCCGCTGCACTTCGCCGTTTGCTTCCAGCTGCTCGATGATCGGCACCGCGATATCGATCGGAATCGCCAGGCCGATCCCTTCCACCGTCTCCGTGCTGATCTTGGCGGAGTTGATGCCGATCAGCTTGCCTGTCGCATCCAGCAGCGCTCCGCCGCTGTTGCCGGGATTGATCGCCGCATCCGTCTGGATCGCTTCCGACTGGAAGTCCGGCTGCCCGTCTTCGTTCACGTCGACCGGCACGATGCGTTCGAGGCCCGACACGACGCCGGTCGTGACCGAACCGGCAAATTCTAGGCCGAGCGGATTGCCGATCGCGATGACCGGCTGGCCGGCTCTGAGCGCCGACGAGTCGCCGAATTCGACGACCGTATCCGCCGCCGAAGCGTCCATCGTCACGACGGCCAAGTCGGTCCAGATATCGGTGCCGACCAGCGTGCCTTCGACGTCCGTTCCGTCGGCGAGCGTCACTTCGAGCTGGTTGGACCCTGTCACGACGTGATTGTTCGTGACGATGTAGGCGAGATCGCCTTCCTTCTTATAGATGACGCCCGAACCGGTGCCGACCGGCACGCCGCTCGCGTCTTCCTGCATGCCGAACATTCCGCTGCCGCCGCGGCTCTGGATGTTGGTGATGCCGACGACGGCTCCGCCGATACGCTCCACGACGCCCGGCACGTCCGTGCCTTCCGTGAGCGTCAGGGAAGTCGGCTCCACCGCGGGCGTCTCGGCCGGATTGGTCGTCTCGGTCGTATCCGGCGCCTCGGCCGTATTGGACACCGGCTGCGCCGCCGTTTGCGCTTCCGGCTGCGCCGACGTGCCGCGATCGAGCAGTCCCGTGCGCGGCAGAATCAGCGTCACGAGCAGCGCCCCGATCACGAGCCCGACCAGGCTCGACAGCAGATACCCCCAGCGGCTTGCTCCCCTGCGGCGATTGCCGCCGCCTTCCGGTCCGTTGTTGCGATATTCCATTGACATCCATCCTTTCCGCTGTGTAGAGTGCGCAGCTCCCTGCGCCATTTCTTCCTAGTCACTCATACCCGGAGAAAGTAAGCGGTAAACGGATATTCGCCCGATCACAATCGGCTCTTTCTGGAATTGCATCCAGTTCCCGTTTATACTGGTGGAGTGTCATACATTCCAAAGCAAGCCAGGCAAGGAGGCCCACTATGAGCCAGAATGAAACATCCCGCATCCGGATCGTCGAATACGAACCGAAACATGCCGCTTCGCTGGCCGAGATGTGGAACCGCAGCGGCGAGAGCTGGGGCGGCGACAGCTACGTACATACGGAAGAAGAAACGCGGACGAAGCAGGAACGCAGCACCGACATGCAGACGTTCCTCGCGCTCGACGGCGACGTCGTCGCCGGCTTCTGCAGCTTTTCCTATTACCAGGAAGACGAAGGCGCCCTGTATATCCCGCTGCTTAACGTGCGGCCGGATTACCACGGGCAAAAAGTCGGCAAAGCGCTCGTGCTCAATGCGGTCCGCCGCACGATCGAGATGGGCTGGCCGCGGCTGGACCTGTACACGTGGGCGGGCAATACCAAAGCGGTGCCGGCTTACAAAAAGTGCGGATTTTTCTGGGAAAAACGCGACGATACGACGCATTTGATGAACTTTATTCCGAGCGTGCTGAATACGGACGCGGTCGCCCCGTTCTTCGAGACGGCGGACTGGTACGCGGACGGCAAGCGCGACCTGTCGGTGTATCCCGACGGCGACCGGGAGAACGGGTTCGACTTTTTCACTTACCTCTGGGAAAAAGACGGGCGCAGCCTGAGCATGCAGTTCGAGCGTACCGGACGCGGCCTGCGCCGGATCGAGACGGACGATTACGCGATCGAGACAGTGATCGAGCGGCATCGACTGCCGTTCGGGCGCAGCTATCCGGTCACGTACCGGATCGTGAACAAAAGCGGCGCTCCGCTCGATGTACAGATCGTCGGCAAGAACGGCAAAGGCGTATCGTTCGGCCTGAACGAATCGGTCCAGCTGACGGAAGCCGGAAGTCTTCGCGAGATTCAGGGCATGTTCGAACTGAAAGAAAGGCCCGAAGAACCGAGCGCCCAGCGGACGCATCCCGGCGTCGAAGCGGACGTGACGATCAACGGCCGCTCGGCTTCGTTCAAGACCGGCGTCGCGCCGGTGTTCCCGATCAAGCTGACGACGGTGATCGCGTCTGCGCTCGTCGATCCGGGCAGCGAAAGCGAGCTGCAGATCGGCTTCGAGAGCCGCTTCGCGGAAGACGCCGAGATCGAAGTGTTTCTGCCGGAATCCGGCGACGTCTCGTTCCGTCCATCTTCGCTGCGGCTGAACCTGCCCGCGGGCGGGCGGACTACAGCGAAGCTGCATGCGCTCGTGCATCAACCTGGAATCGCGGCTTCGGACGTGCGGATCGCGGTGTTATCCGGCGGCGAACGCTTCGAAGTCCGCGGCGAGCTGGAAGCGGCGTTCCCCGGACCCTTCGGCATCTTCCACGGCGAGACGCCGCGCGAATGGATCGCGGGCAGCGGCCCCGTCACGATGCACCTGCACAAATGGGACAACCGGCTCAGCCTGCGGACCGCCGGGCAGCAGGGAGCGCCGTTCTCGTTCAATCTGCCGAAGCTCGGTCCTCCGTACAGCGACCGCTTCGTCGAGCATAAGCCGTCCGACGTCCGGTTCGAGCGGCGCGGCGAAGACATCGCGCTCGAAGCCGACTACGAATGGCAGGAGCCGTCCGGCCTGCGCCTGACGCTGATCGCCGTGTTGGCTCCGGGCGGCGCCCTGCAGGTGTCGCACCGCGTGGCAAGCGTCGGCGAAGAACGGCTGCCGCACGATCTGAAGCTCAAGCTTGCGCTGCCGGTCCCGTTCCGGGAAGCGGTGCTGCCTTACGACGGCACGTTCGTCGATCTCGGTACCGGCGCGGACGCGCTGCTCAAAGAGTATTGGAAGCCGGAGAAGCTCACCGAGAACTGGATCTTCTTCCGCTGGCCGACGTCGACCTGCGGACTGGTCTGGCCGCAGGAGCTGCGGCCGGTGCGCGACCGCTGGCAGTACGCGTTCGAACAGCCGGTCGGAGCACTTGCGCCCGGCGAAACGATTCGAACCGCTCCGCTGCGCGTGTTCGTGAACACGTTCGCGGACTGGCGCAACCTGCGCGCCCATGCGCTGGAAAGCGGCGGCCTGATGCCGTATCAGGCCTGGCCGCCGTCCGCGGCAGCACGCGCGGCGCATGCGCCGCCTCGCAAAAGCGAGCACCTCGAAGCTTCGCTGCACGGAGGCAATCCGTTCCTGCCGGGCGTCTTCGAAGCCGAGCTGCTTGAACGCAAGGAAGTCAATCTGAACGGCACGCTGCGGCTGTCTTCCGATCGGGGGTCGATCGCGGCGGACGAACTGCATGCGGACCCCGATCTCGAACAGCGCCGCGTCTCGCGGCAGATCGAACTGGCGGAACGTCCGGAAGCGGATATCGTCGCGTTCGATTTCGATATGGGCGCGTTCTCGCTGCGCCGCCGCCAACTCATCTTCCCCGCCGCGGACGATGCGGCGCCGGTACGTACGAGCAAAGTGACCGATCAGGGACTGGACGCATTCGAAGCGAGCAACGGCATCGTGACGCTGCGCGTATCGCCGTCTTTCGGGCCGGCGCTGTATTCGCTGCGGTATCACGGGCGCGAATGGCTGCATTCGTCTTTCCCGCAGGCCGGTCCGAAATCGTTCTGGAACCCGTGGTTCGGCGGAATCGCAAGCGTACCGGACGGCATGACGGATCGCTCGGTGCTTGAAGAGACGATCGAAGCGGACTTCGCCGAATTGACGGACAACTTCGGCAGCGTCTGGTCGGGGCTCAAGCTGACGGTACGCATCGAGCGCAGCGAAACGCTCAAAGGATTGTCGTACCACCAATATTTCCTGCTGCGTCCCGGTTCGCCGGTCATGGCCTATACGACGGAAGTCGAGCAGCACAGCGGCCTGCCGATCGTCAACGCTCTCCTGAACAAAGGCGCGTTCTTCTCCAGCTCGGCCGACCTGACAGACGGGCGGTTCGAAGTGCGGGATTCCCGCGGCGAACGAATCGTGTACAAAACGGGCAAATACGATATCGACCTGGAGTTCGAAGGCGTGCTGCGCCTGTTCTCCGCCGAGCGCGAAGAACGGCTGCTCGTCGTTCCGGGCGTTGAAAGCCCTCTGCGCCAGTATGCCGTGCTGCTGAACGAACTGGCCGGTATATCTTACGACGACCGCTTCGACGGGCGCGAAGGCGCGCGCAGCTTCGCCGGACCGTATTTCTACGTGCTGACCGACCTTGATCCGCAAGAAGACGAACTGCTTGCGCTGCGCCGTATTTCTTTTGAACGGGAGGAGACTTCATCATGAAAATCATCGATGCCCATATCCATTACTCCGAAATCGAAAGTTTTCATCAGACGGCCGCCGACGTGTCGCGCCTGAGCTATACGCCGGAAGGGCTGGCGGAAGAATTCCGCCGGGCCGGCGTCGTGGCCGCCGTCGGCATGGGCGTGACCGAGACGACCCCGGGCGGGTTCCCCGATCACGCGTCGGCCAATCCGATGGGACTGGACCTCGGAGGCGGCACGCTCGACACGCTGCCGGCGAACGTGTTCGAATGCGCCGGCATCAATCCGCACACGCTGCACGAACCGGGCCAGCTCGAAGCGCTGGAACGTTCGCTTCAGCATCCGAAGACGGTCGGCATCAAGCTGTACGCGGGCTATTACCATTTTGCCGTCAACGACCCGATCTACGATCCGGTCTACACGCTGGCTGCCCGCTACAAGCTTCCGATCGTCATTCACGGCGGCCTCACCTACTCCGACCGCGGGCTGCTGAAATATTCGCATCCGCTGTCGATGGAAGAAGCGCTGCTTGAGCACCGGGACCTTACCTTCATGATCTGCCATCTCGGCGATCCGTGGGTGATGGACACCGCCGCCATGCTGGAGAAAAACCCGAATCTGTACGCGGACTTGTCCGGCTGGTTCGTCGGCGACGACGACAAAATCACCCGTATGCTGACCGAGCAGACCTACGTCGACCATTTCAAACGGGCGATCGTGTTCGCGGAGCGGTACGACCGGCTCGTGTTCGGTACCGACTGGCCGCTGATCCCGATCGACTCGTATATCCGGTTCGTGAAGCATCTGATTCCGGAAAAATATTGGCATCACGTGTTCTACCAAAATGCGCTCGACGTGTTCCCGAAGCTCAAAGAGCAGCTTCCGGTGGACTGATGACGGCGTAACGATGGCGTGATGAACGCATGAAGAAGACGCATCGCAAAAACCCCTGACTTCCGCGATTAAGCAGACGTCAGGGGTTTTCTCGGTTTAGGTTTTAATTTTGTTTTGATTTAAAACCCAATTCCGGCCGCGGCCGCACGTTATTCGTTCCCGGCCTTTTCCCACATGCCCGTGAACAGATCGGCTTTGATCGTCAGCTTGTCTCCGCCGAGCAATACGTTCGCGAGCACGGTTCCGTCTCCGGCATAGCCGGCGACCCAGTCTTCCCCGTCTTTTTTGAGCCTGGAAGCGGTCAGAATCGGCTGCAGCAGCCGCTCGATCTTTGTCTCGTAAGCTTCGTCGTACAGATCGGAAAGGTCCGGCAGCGCACCGTCGTACAGATCCGGCGGCGGCGAGTCGTCGATTACGGCAAGCGTACCGATCGGTCCTCCCTTGGCGGCGTCAAAAATCGTGCCGGTATCCGGATTGACCGCGTAATTCAACGTCAGCGCGGCAGAGTGCGCAGCATCGGCTTCCTCGAAAACGTACAGACCGTCCTGCTCGATCATGTCCCTCTGCGCTGTATCCAGCCGCCCGTCTATCCGTTCCCGGATTTCTTGCTGTGTAAAAGGAGGAGCGACGTCGCCTGTCGGATACATGACGGTATCGGCCGGCTTCAGGTCGGGACCGTACGTGACCGTCAATCGGACAGGGAATTTCGTATCCGACAATTTGCCGTAGGCATGGGCCACGATCCGGTCGCGTACGATTTCGTACTCGGCGACGCCGGGATAATGCAGATCCGAATCTTCTTGCCTCTCATCGTTGTCGTACGCGCGGGTCAGGTAACGTCCGTTCAGACCGGCCTCCACGTAGAGACGGCCTCCGTAGTCGAGCACGGGACGGATCGTGAACCGGTTGTTCCGAAAATCCCGATAATCCGCTACGTCGAGTTCTTCCAGCGTATACGGGTCCAGCACATGGATATGTTCCAGCTCCTGTCCGGTAATCGAACCGACATCCAGAATAAGCACGATTTCCTTGATGCCGTCGTCGTTCACGTCGGCCCAATCGGCGCGCGGCGGATGACCGGGATCGTTGGACGAATCCCAGAGATAGGAACGTCCCTGAGCTTGATCGCCGTTGATCAAGCCTACATGGATCAGGCGCGCCTGTCCGCCTTCCGACGTCTCGCGCGACGTGACGCGAATACTGTTCTCTTCGATCAGCAGCGTCTCGGCGGGATCGTTGAGAGGAACGACGGCCGAATTGGCGTCCGTACCGGGGAGCTGTGCGCCGGGCAGCGCAGAGCTGCCGGCCGCGGCGGTCGGCGCCGACGGCTCGGTCCACTTCGCGCCTGTCAACGTGCAGCCGCCCAGCAGCAGCATGACGGCGGCGCCGACGATCGCGCTGCGATAAGTTTGGGTACGCGGCGTAGCGATCAGAATCAACCTCCTTTTGATTTCGGTCTTGCCACCCGACAGCCCGACGGCACCCGGCAGGGGCGCCGAAACTGCCATCGAGTCGAGCAGCCGTACAATCGTGCGTCCGTACGCGAGGCGTTCGTCCGGCTCAAGTCTCTTCATCGCCAGCGCGTCGCAGGCGACTTCCTGATCTTCCCGCATTCGGCGAAACGCGTACGCCAGCAGCGGATTGAACAGATGCAGCGCCGTCAGCAGCGCGGCCAGCAGGTTCACGGGCACGTCCAGTCTTTTGGCATGCGCCAATTCATGCAGCATGACGTGGCGGATCTGGGACTCGTCCAGCTCCGTCAGCACTTGGGGCGGCAGAAGCAGCCGCGGACGCACGGCGCCGAGCAGCGTCGGCACGCCGACCTGCCCGGTGACTTCGAGCCGCACCGGACGGCGCAGCCGCATCTCGCGCCGGCAGGTCTGCAGCAGGCGCTCCGCCTCCGGCGGCGGGGCGGCGGAATCCTGCCGCAGCCGCGCGGCGAAGCGCGCGTGGGCGCTTAGGCCGAAGGCAAGCGCCGCGGCTGCGCCGAGCAGCCACAGCAGGGCGAAGCCCTGCAGCAGCGCGCGGCCCAGGCCGCCGCGGTCGTCCGCCGCCGAAGCTGCGGCGGGG